>ONHU01000155.1 GCA_900317675.1 uncultured Eubacteriales bacterium | reverse complement strand
GCCTCGAATCCCATCTCGTCGAAGAGCTCATCTACTGTCAGGGTCTTACCGATGATGACGTTGGTCTCAAGGTCTACTCCAAGGTCTTTGAGTCCTTCTACTTCTCTTGCTACGATAGCCTTCGGAAGTCTGAACTCAGGGATGCCGTATACCAGTACTCCGCCTGCTGTGTGCAGAGCTTCGAATACGGATACTTTGTATCCCTTCTTAGCAAGGTCGCCTGCGCATGTCAGTCCTGCAGGGCCTGAACCTACGATCGCTACCTTGTGGCCGTTGCTCTCAGGTGCTGCAGATTTCTCAGTTGCGTGCTCGTTGTGCCAGTCTGCTACGAATCTCTCAAGACGGCCGATGCCTACAGGCTCGAACTTGATGCCCATGGTGCACTTTGCTTCGCACTGGGTCTCCTGCGGGCATACTCTTCCGCATACTGCAGGAAGTGTGGATGTCGCGTTGATGATCTTGTATGCGCCTTCCCAGTCGCCTTCCTTAGCCTTCATGATGAAGTCTGGGATGTTTACATTTACAGGGCAGCCTGCTACGCATGGCTTGTTCTTGCAGTTCAGACATCTTGCTGCCTCTGCAAGAGCTATTTCTTCTGTATATCCGAGAGCTACCTCGCTGAAATTGTGTGCGCGGACCTGAGGGTCCTGTGCCGGCATTTCATGTTTTTTAGGATCAAGTGCCATTTTATTTCCCCCTTTCCTACGCGTTATCTGCCATCTTGAACAGATTGCAGGTTTCTTCGTGTGCATGTCTCTCATAATCGAAATACATGCGGCCTCTTGAGATCGCTTCGTCGAAGTCGACCTCGTATCCGTTGAAGTCAGGTCCGTCCACGCAAGCGAACTTCATCTTAGGACCTTCCTCTGTATTCAGTGTCAGTCTGCAGCCGCCGCACATTCCTGTTCCGTCGATCATGATCGGGCTCATGGAAACTGTGATTGGTGCGTCGTACTTCTTGGCGGTCAGTGTTACGAACTTCATCATGATCAGCGGTCCGATCGTGATGATCATGTCGAACTTCTCACCTGCCGCAAGCATCTCATCAAGCGGTACTGTTACGTTGCCGTGTCTGCCGTATGAACCGTCATCTGTCATGACATAAAGCTTGTCTGAGCACGCATTGAACTCTTCCTCAAGGATAACGAGATCTTCGCTTCTGAAGCCGATGATGCTGGTTACCTCTGCTCCGATCCTGTGGAACTCCTGAGCTACAGGCATCGCGATCGCGCAGCCTACGCCGCCGCCGACGATACATACCTTTTTGATTCCCTCTGTCTCAGTCGGGTTGCCGAGCGGGCCTACGAAGTCCTGCAGGTATCCGCCTTCAGGTACGTGGTTCAGGAGCTCTGTCGTTGCTCCGACTACCTGGAAGATGATCTTTACTGTACCCTCTTCAGGATTCACGCCTGCTACTGTCAAAGGGATTCTCTCGCCTTCTTCATCGACTCTCAGAATGATGAACTGTCCCGGTTTTGCCTTGCGTGCTACCAGCGGAGCTTCGATCTCCAGCTGGGTGACAGTCGGTCTGAGAGCTTTCCTTCTTACAATTTTGTACATTATCTGCTCCTTCCGTATCAAATGAAGCTTCTGATTGAATAATATGGTTTCCCTTATCCTATTGTATCACCCGGATAAGTGAAACTGTAATATATATGTTCGATCAGAAAAGCCGATCTCTGTCTCTGCCATAAAAAACAGGGCACCCTGATATCTCAGAATGCCCCGCTCTTCTTTGATACAGATCAGGCTCATTCTGACTTCATGATCAGGTATGATCTGATTTTATTCTGCTTCGAACATATCCTTTCCTACACTGCAGAGAGGGCAAGCCCAGTCTTCAGGCAAATCCGCGAATGCTGTTCCCGGTGCGATGCCATTGTCAGGATCACCTACTGCAGGATCATAAACATAACCGCATACTGAGCATACGTATTTTTCCATAGTTTTTCCTCCTGTTTAATATGTCTGAAATATCTTCAACAATACGATTCTACAATTAAACCTCTCATAAAGCCATATATTTCTTCTAATCTTCACACTAAGTGAAATCAGACAGGCGGAAATCTCTGGCGGGAGTATGTGGGAATCGAACCCACCCGGGAGGCTGCTAACCCCCTGCAAACGGTTTTGAAGACCGCGAGGCACACCAGCACCTATCTACTCCCCCATAGTCCGAAGCAGGAGAGTGAAATGCGCTGCCTGTTATTTGATACAACAGACAGCGCAATCACCGTATTATGGAGTTTCACCTATCTCATCCTATATAACCCTCAG
>ONHU01000006.1 GCA_900317675.1 uncultured Eubacteriales bacterium | reverse complement strand
TAAAAAACCGTTGAAATTTCAACGGTTTGAATGGTGGAGCGTAGGGGGATCGAACCCCTGGCCTCAAGATTGCGAACCTTGCGCTCTCCCAGCTGAGCTAACGCCCCTTATTTTCTGCTGACGAAGGATATTATAATCCCATATCATCACTTATTCAATCCCTTAAAACATATATAGAAATAATGACTTTTTCAAAAATGTAATGTATCCTTTACATCAGTACTAGAAAATCAGGAGGATATTGTTATGGGAAAATACAGATATCTGCTGAGGGGTGCCCTGATACTGGCATTGACCCTCTGTATTGGCATTTTCATGGCAGCATGTTCAGAGGGCGGTTCAGATGCGGAAGAGGAAAACGCAGCAAGCGGTGTCAATCCTCTGACGGGAGCCACAGAAGAGGAAGGATATGATCCTGCTGCTGATAATCAGAGAATAGCGGCATTTGTCGTCGAAAATGCTCCTGAAGCAAGACCTCAGTGGGGTATGGATGATCCGGATTACTCTCCTGACATCGTTCTTCAGGGCGAGGTAGAAGCGGGGATCACAAGGACCCTGTGGATGTATGCAGATTACAACAAGCTTCCTGAAATCATCGGTCCTATGAGGAGTGCGCGTCCTCCTTATATCAGGTTTTCCGAATTGTTTGACGCCGTATTCATCCACTGGGGAATGAGTTCCAGCAAGGGAAGTTATGTTGGCGCGGATGATGTCTTTGAGGACGATGAGGTCGATCATATCGATCAGATGACATTCTCTGATAATACCGGAATGTATGACAGAGAAGGAACCAGAGCCGTTTCCATGGAGCACACCGGAATAGTATACGGCAGCAAAGTCCCGGCAGCTCTCGAGGAGGCCGGTTTCAGAAAAGAGCCTGAAGATTATACTCACCTTGATTTCAGCGATCTTGCGCTGATCACAAGCGTGATCCCTGCCCAGCAGGTCAAGGTCAAATATTCAGATAAGGCAGCATGGGACAGCACCACCTGGACCTACGACAGTGAAGATGGCAAGTATCATACCGCCAACTTCCAGAATGATTTTGAAAGAGACAATCTTATTATTCTGTATGACGAAACAGAATATATCGACAAGGCAGATTACGGCGGGAGCGGAGCTACTCTGACATACTGTGATTATGATTTCAGCGGCGGCAAAGGATACATTTTATGTAAGGGAACTGCAAAAGAAATCGAATGGCGTGTCGAGGACGGCAAGCTCGTACTGATAGATCCTGAGGCAACAAGAGTGGCTCAGGAAAAGGCTGCCGAAGCAGCTGCTGAAGCAGAAGACGAAGAAAAGCAGGATGCCGAAGAGGAAGAAGAAGCCGGTCCTGTGGAAATCAATGCAAGTCTCTATCCGGGTAAATCCTGGATAGGCTGGATATCCTCTAACAATGGCGGAAGCGTTGAATTTCCGGGAAGTGAAGATGGATCTGAAGAATAAACTCTGTCGGTGAAATATTGATAATAACCAAAAAGGATGATCTGTCCGGGATCATCCTTTTTTCATTTTCTGTTTTGTCCGGAGTTCTTACTCTTTGACAACATCGAGCCCCAGCTCTGCCGGCATGAATCTCGGGCATACATTTTCGTCTGTGACGATTACAGAAGACGCCAGCTTCGTTCCGATGGCGCAGGATTCTGCCATATTCTTTCCGTATGTAAGTCCGATAGCTACTCCGGCGAAGAATGCATCCCCTGCTCCGGTCGTATCGTTCACATCCACTTTCTGTGGAGGACAGAATCCTTTCTCTCCGTCATTTGAGGCATACACTGCACCCTCTCCTCCCAGTGTGACTACAATGCTCTTCATATCCGCCTGAACGACTTTGTTATAAAGGATATCTATCAGCTCTTCAGGTGATTTGCCTTCAAAGTCTTCCAGAAAAAGGATCCCTGCCTCCTGTCTGTTGCAGACAAGGCAGTCCAGATTCCGGATCAGGTCTCTTCTTTCTACTGCAATAGACATATTCGACACAGGCGCATACAGCTTTTTATTATATTTCTGAGCCAGAGCGATGACTCTTTTGAGGATCGGGACTTCGATATCCGCTTCAATTGCAATGCTGTCTGCAGCTGAGAATATCTCGTCTCCGTCTTCATCAAGTATCCTCTCTATCTCGGACAGATCCGGCCGTTTGGATATAGACGCAACTACATCCCCTGTATTGTCAAATACAGCAAGCCATGTCCCGAGTCCGCCGGATGAGCGCCGGATATATCTGGTGCTGCATTGATGCTTCGACAGCTTTCTTATGACATCTTCACCTAATGCAGTGTTATCCAGCACTGTCACCATCGTAGGCCTGAGTTCTATATTGGCTATATCCTCAGCAATATTTCTGGCTACCCCTCCGTGTACTTCAACTACATGGCCCGAGTTTCTTCCTCCGGGAATATACTGCGCAAAAGGATATCCCTTGATATCCACAAACGCTGCTCCGATGATGACGATACCAGTACTTTTTTTATTAATCATTTCTCTGTCTCCGGTATAGATGTGATCTTTCTGAAATCCCGGAACGGGACACTCTAATTCTTTTCAAGCGCTATCGGTCCTGTCCTCTGTATCTCAGAGATGCCGTAGCTTTTGAGCATCTGTATGAAGTCTTCCACACCTTCAGGATCAGAATGATACTCAAGGAGAAGGTGTTTTGGCATGACCTTCATGATTTTGGCACCGGTTATCTGACACAGCTCAATCAGCTGGGATCTGTTCGTGGCATTGTAAGCGACCTTGACAAGCATCATCTCAAGACAGATGCTCTTTGATTCGTTGAGCCTGCGCACTCTGATTACATTGACTTTCTTATTGAGCTGTTTTTCTATCTGGTCTATTGTTCTCTGATCTCCCGTACTGATGATCGTCATACTGGAGATCTCATGGTTGTCAGTCTCGCCTACTGCAAGACTGTCTATGTTGAAGCCGCGGCGCGCAAAAAGTCCGGAAATCGATGAGAGTACGCCGTCTCTGTTTTCAACAAGTACGGAAAAAATACCTTTCATATCTGCTTCCCCCGCTTTTCTGTCTGTCAGTTAACGTTATTCTCTGAGGATATGTCGCAAACCATGAGGCTGGCGCCGTCAGATCCGAGGAATCTGTCAAGTTCGGCATCCAGTTCTTCGTTGGAAGAACAATAGAAATACGGCATATCATATGCTGCGGCGATTTTATCATACTGCGGCCAGCAGCCGAGCTTTACGCCTTCGTAATGAGAGTCGTAGTTTTTCTCCTGATACTCCCTTACAAGACCGAGATATCCGTTGCGTACGATCAGGACCTTGACATCAAGATCATTCTCACGGACAGTCGCCAGTTCATTCATGCACATCTGGAATGCGCCATCACCGCAGACTGCTACCGTCTGTCTTTCAGGCGCATAGAATTTAGCTCCTATAGCAGCAGGTATCGAATACCCCATAGTACCCATACCTCCTGTTGTAAGGAAGCGGCCTTCCTTCATCACATAATTATCCGCGCTCCAGAGCTGATTCTGTCCTACATCGGCAACATACACAGCGTCATCATTCATTTTAGCTGAAAGTGTCTGGACCAGAGTGTTCGGGTTGACCGCGCTTTCATCAAAACTCCTGCGGTCCACTGTTCCCCGTTTGATCTCCTCCAGTTCACCGGCCCAGCTTTTATCTGCAGCGTGTATATCCTGTTCGATCAGGATGCTGAAAACGTCTTTTACATCTCCTACAAGAGGAATGTTAGGACCCATATTCTTGCCGATCTCTGCGGTATCGATATCGATATGTATGACAGCTACACGCTTTTCGAGATTTTCAGGTTTAGGAATCGCCCGGTCCGCAAGTCGTGCGCCTACTATAAGAAGCAGATCCGCGCGTCCAACTGCTTTGTTGGCATAAGGCTTGCCGTTATTGCCAAGCATACCGAAATTGAGCGGATGCTTTTTGGGGATAACGCCCATCCCCATCATCGTATGAACCATAGGGATGTTGTATTTTTCGCAGAATTCCCTGACGATCTGCTGTCCGCCCCCGAGGATGACTCCTCCTCCGGCACAGACAAGAGGTTTTTTTGCCTGATTGAGAGCAGATACTACCCTTCTCATCTGATTCATATTGACCCGGACTTCAGGCTTGTATCCGCGGATATGGACCGCATCAGGATATTCAAAAGGCTTTCTCATCTCACGCTTCTGCACATCCATCGGTATATCAATGAGTACAGGTCCTTTTCTCCCCGTAGAAGCTATGTAAAAGGCTTCCCGGAAAACTCTCGGGATATCGTCTGCGTCCTTGACAAGATAACTGTGCTTGACAAAAGATTCAGTGGCCCCGCGCATATCCGCTTCCTGGAAAACGTCTCTTCCCAGCAGCTCACTCGAGACCTGTCCAGAAATCGCCACGATAGGAATACTGTCTGCGTATGCCGTAGCAAGAGCTGTAATGAGATTCGTCGCTCCCGGCCCGGATGTCACGACGCAAACCGCCGGTTTTCCGGACATCCTTGCGTATCCGCTTGCAGCGTGACCCGCATTCTGTTCCTGTCTCACCAGAATATGCTCTATTTCAGAGTTGTAGAGGCCCTCGTAAAATGGTGCTATGGCTACACCCGGGTATCCGAACACTTTTGTTATGCCCTCTTTTCTGAGGCATTCGATCATCGCCTGTGCGCCTGTCATTTTCTTCCCCCTTATCGTATGTATAAATCAGTACCATCCATTTGAACAGAAATGGCTCCATGCGTTAGATGGGGAGCCGTATCTTCCTGCGATATATTTGAGGCCCCATCTTATCTGAGTGTTTCCGTTAGTATAATAATCGCTTCCCTCAGAAGCCATCTTGCTTGCAGGCAGAGCCTGCGGTATGCCATGAGCTCCCGAGCCGCCATTGTGAGAATTAGGATTCCATCCGGATTCCCTGTCCCACAGCTTGATGAGTGAGTACATTTCGCTGTCTTCCCATCCGAATTCCGGCATCAGGGACAGAGCATATTTCTGATACTCTCCCTTTGCACCGCCTACTTTTATGATCGGTTCTTCTGTTGTCAGGTAATCGCTGGAGATATAGTAACTCTGATCCCCGATTTCTATCTGACTCCACTCATTATATGTTATTCCAGTCCTTTTAACACCTGTATAAATGCTCAGTGACCCGGCGCTTTCATATGTTTCATCCGGTCCCTGTCTGTAATTCACATTGTCAGTTGTCCATACAGTTTCATCCCGTTCTTCACTGACCTGCTCTCTGGAGACCTTGACGATCCCGGGAACTTCGTCTGTTACTGAATCCTCGTCAAAACTATCCAGACTCGCAACGATCTCCGTCTGCCGTCTCTGAGTGATGTGACTGAATGAAGTATAAAAGATCACACACAAAGACGCGGCAGCAAAAGACAGCTCTGCCAGGATTATCAGAATTATCAGTGATTTTCCGGTCCGTTTCTTCCTGGAATGCAAAACTCGTACTCCTGAATATAGTTAGAGTTCCAACATTATACATTATCCGGCAGACCGGAATCGATATTTCTGAACAAAAATACATAACGCGCCGTAAAAACGGCGCGTGTTCGTCGTTATTTTCTGACGGCTTTCTTTGCGACTCCGATGGCTTCCTCAGCGCATACCAGTCTGCACAGATGACAGCCTACGCATTTTTTACCTATAAGCTCCGGCTTTCTGGTATGCGGGTCGAACCTGATAGCCTGATGGCCTCCGTCCATACAGGATATATAGCATCTTCCGCATCCGTTGCACAGATCATAATTGAAAACAGGGAACAGAACAGTATCACGTTCTATGCTGTGATGGTCGACTATCGATCCGCTTGCTCCGCCGATCAGCCTGTCAAGAGATGCAACTCCCTTGGCCTTCATATATTCTCTCAGACCATCTGTCATATCTTCGATGATCCTGTATCCATACTGCATTACCGCTGTAGTGACCTGTACACTTCCGGCTCCGAGAAGAATAAACTCCAGAGCATCTCTCCAGATCCCGATCCCTCCCATGCCGCTTATGTGCATACCTTCAAGTTCTCTGCATTTGGAGAGATCAGAAATGAACCTCAGCGCGATCGGTTTGACAGCAGCTCCGGAATATCCTCCGATGATAGACTTGCCATGAACTGCCGGCTCTGCGACGAGACTGTCTATATCAACGCCTGTGATCGAATTGATAGTATTGATTGCCGCAATACCGTCAGCACCGCCTCTTTTAGCCGCAAGGGCCATAGGTACCATGTCGGTGACGTTCGGAGTAAGCTTTGCAAGTACAGGAAGGTCTGTCCCTCTCTTGACAGCTCTGGTGAATCTTTCTACCAATTCTTCTGACTGTCCGATCGTTACTCCGAGATCATCAGACTCCATATTAGGGCATGAGAAATTGCATTCGATCACTGATGCTCCCGCCTTTTCACATTTTGCCGCCAGCTCAGTCCATTCATTTTCATTCTGACCCATAATGGACGCAACTATTACTTTTTCAGGAAACTCCTGTTTCAGTCTCCTGAATATCTCCATATTCTCTTCAACACTGTGATCCGAGAGCTGCTCGATATTCTTGAATCCGTAAAATGCGTTGGGCTGAGTCCTTACAGCGGAAAACCTTGGAGATGTCTCATGCTGAGGGAAATTGCATATAGTCTTGAAAGCTGCACCGGCCCAACCCGCTTCAAAAGCCCTTTTGCACATGTCATACGAACTGGCAACTACAGAGGAAGACAGGAGAAACGGATTTTCAAGCTTTACTCCGCAGATATCGACAGAGATATCAACATCATCCAGCTTGATTTCCGGCAGATGTTTCTTATCTTCATTCACACTCATGCAAAGATCCCTGATAGCAACAGGAACTTTTTTCTCTGAAAGAACACAGGCCTTCTCACATGGAGCGTTGCAGTATGTGCAGTCACAGGTCTGTTTCCTTGAAGCTCCGTAGAAGTTCCTGAAATACAGAGATCTTATGATCCCTCCGACATCTGCTTCCTGCGGGCAGGCCTTTGAACAAAGCGGATCCGCGCAAAGCAGACACTTGCCGACTTCTGATCTGTCATATGACAGATAATATCTCAAACCATCATTCATATAGCCTCCACCCCTTTTTCTTCTTTTTAGACTCCCTGCACCGCATCAGAATCTTCTTCAGGTACCTCTTCAGGGAACTCTTCAGGCAGTTCACCTGTCACACCTTCATTTTTATCATCTGTATCTTCCGGTTTATCTTCTGCGGCACTTTCTGTCTGAGGATCTTCATCGTCCTTAAGATCCTCCAGCGTAATAGTTGTCAGGGTATCTTCATCGACATTCTCAAGATCTGCGACTCTGGAGGCCTGATTGGTAATGATCCTCTCAAACAGATTCCTGACTTCTCTGGCATTCGCAAAGTTTTCGCCTTTTTCGGCTTCCATCCTGGTTATCTCATCCCGGATAGCTGCTTCCGCTTCTTCTGTGAGCTTATACTGGTACTTTTTACACTGCATCATGAATATCGCCTGCAGTTCTTCAACTGTATAATCAGGGAACTCAAAGAATTTATTGAATCTGGATCTTAATCCCGGGTTGCTCTCAACAAAAGACTTCATAAGCTCTGTATAGCCGGCAACGATGACGATGAACTTGTCGCGGTGATCCTCCATGGCCTTGAGGATCGTATCGATTGCTTCCTGCCCGAAGTTTTCACCTTCCTGATTGAGAGCATATGCTTCATCTATGAACAGAACGCCGCCCATCGCTTCCTCGATCTTCTGGCTGGTCTTGATCGCTGTCTGTCCGACATATCCTGCAACAAGGCCCGAACGGTCTGTCTCAATGAGCTGGCCGGTAGAAAGGATGCCGATTTCCTTGTACAGCTTGGCCAGTATTCTGGCTACAGTTGTCTTTCCTGTACCCGGATTACCGGAGAACACAAGGTGAAGAGAGACCGGGACCTGTTTCATGCCCTTCTCTTCGCGCATCTTCCTTACTTTTGCAAGCCCGACCATTTCCTCAACATCATGCTTGACGGTTTTAAGGCCTATCAATTCATGCAGTTCTTCCATCCCTGACTTTTCAGGCTCTTTTGATTCTTCTTCCTTCATTTTTGTCTGGACCTTGAACTCAGTATCTGTCAGGACCTCGGTTTCTATCTCCTGGATAGCAGGCTCTTTTGTTTTTTTTCTTTCATCAGCCTTATCTCTCACCTGCTTGATTCCCGGTTCTTTCTTCTCTTCACCGGAATCTGATCCGGTTCCGTAGAAATCATTATATATATTCCTAAGATCGTCCTTCATATCTCTCATGGCGGCTGTTCCTTCCCCAATGTATTTTTAATATATTATCACATTTTTTCATGCAAAATAAAAGAGCCGCTGAAGTACATCGTTCAGCGGCATCCGGCTTATTTTATCCCTGCAAGTGCCGGGATCTGCACGGGATCATCTATTATTATATCGGCGGAGTATTCCTCAAGCTCTGACCTGGGTCTGAAGCCCCAGCTAACACCCACTGCAGTGACTCCGGCATTGTGAGCTGTAAGCATATCGGTATCAGTGTCACCGAAATACAGGCATTCATTCTTTTCTATGCCGAACACACCGAGTATCTCATACACGCCCTCAGGATCGGGCTTGATAGGTATCCGGTCGGTCTGCCCCTGAATATGGTCAAAAAAGTCTTTACCAAACAATGTCTCCACCACACTGACAGCACTCAGATGAGGTTTGTTTGAAAACACTGCGATACGGATCTTGTGTTCTTTGAGCGCCTTAAGGGACTCTGCTATATTGTCGTACAGCTGCACATGATAGCAGGGATCCTCCTGCATCCATCTGCGGCACATCGGAAGACCTTCATCAAGATGTGAGGCATTAGTATCTCCCGAGGCGATCAGCGCTCTTTTGAGAGCGTTCCTGATCCCATCTCCCGCAAAGTAATTAAAAGCTTCCACAGGCTGCTCCGGCAGGCCAAAATGTGACAGGGTCATATTGACAGGACGGGCAATGGACTCCTGCGTTCTTGCAAGAGTCCCGTCAAGATCGAATATACATGCTTTTATCATTTCTGTAATCTGCTCCGATATATAAAATCAACTATGATGAATACTACCAGGCTCAGAGGGAACCATGCAAGACTGTATTCTGACAGCGGAAGCGCATAATACACCTTCTCCGGTATGATCCAGCCTAGAGAGAACATATCGCTGTATCTTACAGCAAGCTGCAGGATACTGACAGCAAAAGCCGTGACCGCAGCCCACTTCCCGGCTTTGAGATGCGCCGGATCATCAGGCCTTCTGCAGAAACAGTAATACAAAGCGATGACGATCGCTGCCGGATAGCATGCGTCAAGCACCGGTCCGACGACCTTTACGATGGTATCCAGATCAGCAAATGAGATCAGGCAGGACAGAACGCACGATGCGATGCAGAAATTTCTGTAGTTAAAGACTTTTTCATTCTTATCCTGCAGGATTTCCTTCCAGATCTCAGATGTCGAGGATACCGCGCCTACGGCTGTTGTCAGGGCCGCAGCTATAAGCGCGATATTGAACAGGATGCCGCCTGCGTTCCCCCAGAGTTCCAGCACCATCTGTGTATACAGGGCAGAAAGCGTAAGGTCAATGGTTCCACCGGTATTGGCTCCCGCTATCATATGTCCGAGGATGGTAATCATCAGAAGACCAAGGCCGATAATGCCTATTTTAACAAGATTCTTGTTGATGTATCTCTCTTCGATCCCCGCACTTCTTATTCCCTGGACAACGATTATCCCAAAGATCAGAGCGCACTGAAGGTCGGCTGTCGCATATCCCTCGAGGAATCCATAGACAACAGGATTCTGTGAGAATGAAGGTTCAGCCCATTCAGTAGCGATCGGGCAGACAATGCTTTTGATGATGACAGCAGTAACCACGACTATCAGCACCGGGAAAAGCAGATTGCCTATCTTGTCAATTACCTTTCCGGGATTGATCACGAACCAGTATGTGACCAGATAGAATACTACCGCAAACAGGATGGCAGGCAGATAGCTTTCTGTCCTGAGTCCTGTTATCTGTTCTATCGCGGCCCAGGCAGCAGCACTCATTCTGGGGACCATATACAGAGGTCCTATCACGAATATCGTAACAGCCGCAAACCATGTTCCGAATCCGTATGAGAGCTTTCTTGTGATCGAAAGAAATGTTCCGTTCCCTTTTACCAGCGCAAGATAGCCGAAATACGGAAGTATCACTCCCGACAGCAGCACTCCGATAAAAACAAGCCATACAGCGTTGCCTGCGTCTTTTCCCCACTGCACAGGAAACAGCATACAGGCAGCTCCGAAATGCATCGAAAAGAGAGCTCCTCCCATAATTAGCAGCTCTCTTATGCTCAGATCCTTTTTCATCACAGTATCCTCCGATCCCCACTATTATATTACTACAGCAGCCTTCAAAAATCGTCTGTAATGAGAAAACGGCGGTTCTGTATCAGATACCGCCGTTCCTCATGAATGAGGAATTTGTAAGGATCTGCTGCTTTTTATTGTTGTAGGAGTGTGTTCTATGACCTTGGTTGCTATCAGTGTCATCGCTGCTGTGTAAATCATTGTGATCAGAATATCCATCTCGTGTCCTCCTTTTATATTGTGTTTATCGTTGATGACCTTTCAGGTCCTTCTTTCTGATATCAATATACTCCGGACCGTTCATAATGAAAAACTAATACTTATTATATTTATCATTAAACAATCTAATACATGCAAAAAGCCCCGCAGTACGAATCGCTGCGGAGCCAGTATTATATTTCCGATGCGCTTAACAACCTTTCTATCCGGATCAGATGTGTTTATATCGGTATCTGCCATCTTCGCCCTTCTCCACCTCCAGATCGAAGAATACATTCTGTGATGGGTCCGGATGGTCTTTCCACAGAGCATAAAGGGATGGCAGGAAAACCGGCCACTGACTTGCTTCATAGTCTTCGTGATCAGTCGCGTAGTTAGGCACAAGCTTTGCGTCCGGATCATCTCTTAAGATATCGAGTATGAATCCCGGCGGCATTGTGGCTTTTGTGTTCTGAACAGTTGCTGTTATGTGGACGATACCGCCCGGGACATCCTCCCACTCATGGATCGTCGAGTCAACGAGTTCACCTGCGTCATTGTAAACACCTTCGCATATCACATGACTGAGCGCGGTTTTAAAAGGGTAAAACTCTGTAAGATGAAGCCTGTGGATCTCAACGCCTTCCCCGCCGAATACCGGCAGACCCGGATCAGTTGTCTCTGCTATGATATGTACCGAGTCCTCAAACCCGTATTCGTATGGTGTGCGAAGCCAGTTGAATCTCTTGTGAGAGCCCGGAGCCCACAGATAATAGCCTTTTTCCATGTTAGACCAGAACCAGTCCAGCATCTGTGCTGTAAGTCCCGGAAGAAAATGCTGACGCTGAGACGGAAGAACGTATCCCTTATCCACTGCCTCTTCAGTCAGTTCCAGTAAAGCAAGCGGAGGATCCGGCATGGCTGGTTTTTCATAGTTAACAAAAGGAACGCCTTTATTCTCCTGAAATGGTATATGTGTCTGTCCTGCGCTTGCTACGTATAAGTTTTTATCTGTCATCGTTTATCCTTCTTTCCGATCAGATCTCAGCGGTGAACCGTGCTTTCGAGGCCTGAGATCCGGATGCTTATTATTTTTTTGCCGTTATCCAGAGTATTTCCGGCGGATGTTTATCCTGATTGATCAGACTCACAAATGCTGCGTGATACTTGTGAGGGTCCAGTTCCTCAGCCCATTTTATGACACGCTTCTTTTCGATTGCGCCCGCCTCATGTCCGTCATATAAGACAATGGTAACTATACCGCCCGGCCGGATCGCTTCGAGCGCGCACGACAGCCCCTTCAGAGTTTCATCCGCAGTAGTCGTGATGCTGTGATCGCCTCCGGGCAGATATCCCAGATTGAATACGACAGCAGACGCGCTGCCATCAGGTATGAATTCACCCATTGAAGTAAACGACTTCATAATGAGCTCTACGTTTCCGAGGCCGTTTGCTGCGAGACGCTCCCTCGTCATATCTATCGCTTTCTCCTGTATGTCAAAAGCATATACATGACCTTCCGCGCCCGCCGCCAGAGCAAGACTCGCTGTATCTCTGCCGCTGCCGCATGTTGCGTCTATGACTGTATCACCCTTGCTTATGTAGGCGAGGGTCACTGACATAGCCAGCTCGGTTGTTTTGGTAATCAGATTGCTCATTTTTCTCCGGATTCCTGTTCATCCAGATATGAGACAAGAAAACACTCCGCCAGACTGTTCGGCCGGATATTCTGTCTTGCTTCATCCTTTGTGAACCATCTGCAGGAATCGATCTCATAATTCGGGGCAAATCCGTCTGTATTTCTGACAAACGCCGTGAAATTGCACATCAGTGAATCCGACTTTTCGAAAAACTGTGTGCGGTTGAATCTGATACGGGAAACTGTGAGGCCGGTCTCTTCCCTCACCTCTCTGGCAACAGCATCCTCAAGTGATTCGCCCCTTGTGACATATCCTGCCACCAGAATATATGTCGGCCTGCCATACTGCTTGATCAGCAGTATCTCATCCTTCTCTTCATTGACAACGATCATAATGACAGCGACATTGTACTGAGGAAATCTGAATTTCTCACACTTCGGGCAATATGGAACGATCCCCTCGTGTTCCAGCTCCTGAGGAATGAGCCTGGTCCCGCATTCTCTGCAATAATTACTGCCCATGGTTCTTCTCCCGTACGTCCCCGCAGTCGCGCATATTTTCGCAGTGTTTTGATTCGAGTTTTTCCTGCGCGGCTGTCTTGTCAAGTATCATCCTGATAAGCTGGTCTAATTCAGATCCTTCTGTATAATCTGCCGGCGCAAAATAGCGGATCCTGTTTTCCACGATCAGCTTTCGTACTCTGTCTTTGTTATCGGTTCCGGGATCATACACTCCGATTGAATGCCCGCCGTATGAGTTGACCAGTTTCATGCATGGTATGTCCGTATCGCTGTCGCCGATATAAACCATATTTCTGAATGGTATCCTCATCTCTTCAGGAGCATAAAAGTCATTGACTGCATCGTCATTGATATCAAGAACTCCCTTGGATATCCTGAACAGGAACTGTGTCTTATTGGTAAAATTGATGACCTGCGCCGGCCATACTGCCACCCCGTCCTCATCATAGAAGAATGAACTGGCGTATATTTTTTTGAATTTATCAGCGACTTCTGTTCCTTCTATCATTTCCTTCAGACCGGAGGAAATGATATAGTGTTCGACTTTGAGTCCCCGTTCTTCGCCATACCGGCAGATCCGATCGAACCATTCTGAAACACCTTCATATAGTTTGACTCTGGCGCCGTACCTCGCAAGCATATCTCTTCTGAATATCTCTTTTCCTCTTGCTCCTCTCAGCATGAGATACATCCATGCCAGCGTTGAATCCATCTCATGGGAACCGGCGAGGGCATTGGTCTCAGCCCAGAATTCATTCTGGTTTTCGTAGTTGATAGCCTGCAGATACCCTTGAGCCTGCATATTGTCAGGAGACAGCGTTTTATCAAAATCATAGCAGACAGCTATGACCGGAGCATCTGCTGTCGCCTCTCTCTTGTTGTGATCCATAATAACCTCTTGTCTGATCAGGAACATCTTTCCTGTATTGTAAATATGCGGCTAAGAATATTATACAAAATAAAAGACCGATTTCCACACTTGCAAATCGGCCTTTTTGATCATAGCACAGCTGCCCGGATATGCAGATCATCTGACTATTTCCTGTTGTACTCTTTCAAGAAGCATCTCCGCTCCTTCATCACCTGTAAGATCACAGAATATCTTGAGGAAGTATGCTGCGCCATTCCAGCTTTCATGCTCTATCCGGTCTCTTGCCAGAGTATATGACAGATCCAGTATTTCCTCGCTTGCAGAAACCGGAATGTTCTCTTTCTGAAGAAGCTCCCGTATCTGCTCTGCACTGAAGTCCGGCTTTTCTACGCCGCTTATTTCTTCCAGATGGAAGAGTTCCGCGGATATGATTTCTGAAGGACATCCAAAGTCACTGCTCATCTGCAGACATACAGCTGCTTCTCTGTATTTCTTTTCTTCAGAAAAGCAAAGCGAGAGATTCCTGTAATATCTTGCTAAAGACTCCGGTCTGAAGCAGTTATTATAGGCGCTCCCGGTGATAGACAAGAACGCATCCATATCACCTGCAGCCCTATATACTTCTGCGATCCCAAAAGAGATATCAGCACTGATGGGATTCCACTTCTGCGCTTTGAAAAGGGCATCCTTTGCCCCGTCAAGATCGCCTGTTCCATACAGTATAAATCCATACTTAGTATAGATATGAGCGTACGGCAGTCCCGGCGTCCTTAATGTCTTTTGGGGTCTGCGTCGGTACAGATACAGGACCTCCTCGAAAGTCTCGCCGAAATCCTTATACTCACTGAAACTGTCATCAGCAAATAATCCGTATTCCTCGATCCTGGTGATGAGAGATCCTATTGTCTTTCCGGCTTTAACTAACTCTTTTCTTCTGACGAAAAGATCCGCCTCCGCCAAAGCATTCTTCCATCCCAGCAGTTTGCTGAGAATAGCTGCATCAGCCTCCTCTCTGGTGTCATCCGGAAGGATCTCCTGCATGATCCGGCCTATACCCCTGATGATCTCTGATGACATCTCACTTGATCTGTACTTCCGGCTCATATCAGCAAGATACATTATATCTTCATCTGTGTTCCCGGTAAGTGAGGATCTGATGTCTGTCATGATCTGATAGTATTCAATAAATGCCATAGTACCTCCTTTCATGCCGCTAAAAGGATACTATTGCATCACGTCAGGCTTCCGCTCTTTCCAAAAGAACAGCCTGTACATAGGAAAACAGCACCGATATGGTTTCCGGTACCTGCAGGTTTGAATCTGATCTTAACCATATGCATCCTCCCTTCGATTAGATAGTGTGTTTTGTGTTCTTACAGTTTATAGTGCCTTATGTCCCAAAATCGTCTCTTTAAGAGTATTACTATATCTCCCGGCAGTGTAAGTCCCAAAAAACGTCCTTTCATCAGGGATAAAACAACAAAAAAACAGCATCCTGCAGTAAATTGCCGGATGTCGTTGAATCCCGTTGAATATATTTTTAAATTCCACTTGTGTAAAACTAAATTCAGCATGCTTGTAATCACTTTTACACAGTTATAATTGAGGCGGTCCGCCTGTCTGCTATACGTTGTACTGCTCAGAAAGCTGTTTTATTGTATCCTGCATCTGCTTCACAACTCTGTCAGGACCTGTGATCCGTATATCTCCTCCAAGCGACATGATCCATCCGAAGAAGTGGCTGCTGAGAGCCACAGTAACGGTGGTCTTGAAATGATCATCGTCAACCGGAGCGAAAATGATATCTTTTCCGAATCTGTCGATCAGTACACCGGCCATATAGTTGGATGCCTCAAGGGTGACTTTAGTCTCTTCCCCCGCAAACATTCCGAACAGAGTCCTGGTGTATTTCGCTATATTGAATTCTCTGAAAGCATCCTTTCCCTCTCTTGCAAGATCCAGGATCTCGATATCTTTCATTTTGTCCACGCGGTAGTGAGTGATCTTATCGTATTTTGCATCATATACCACGAGGTAATACATCTCATCATCCCACATCAGAGCCCATGGACTCATCTGATACCACATACCATCGTATCTTGGGATCATCTCTTTCCTGAGATTCCAGTCAAAGTATCTGAACCGGATCTGCCTGTCATCATTTATCGCATCATGGATCCTGTCAACGTTGTAGTATATAGTCTCATTGTCTGCCTTGACACGTCCGGCAATGAGCACCTGCCGGTGCAGCTTGTATCCATCGTGTCTGCTGACAAGAGATTCGAGTTTTTTGATCAGCTGATCAGACTTTTTATCTGTCATGAACTTGGCAGACTGCACTGAATCAACCAGCAGCTTGAGCTCCGCAAGCTCAAACTCACGGCTCCCGAGATAGTAGTAGAAATTCCGGTTTTCTTTGAAAGACAGAATATCAAAACCGAATCGCTTCAGTTCTCCGAAATCCTGATACAGTGTTTTCCGGTCCGCGTTAACACCATATCCCGCCAGTTTCTCTATGATCTGAGGCATAGTGAGATAATGATGGTCATCAGTCTCTTCAGAGAATATTTTGACCAGATACAGCATCTTCTGCTTCTGATTGTCCCCTTTTCGTTCCTTAGCCATAATTGCACCTTTTATGCACTTTCCGCCATAGCTTTCATTCAGAGCGTCACGTTCACCCAGCATACCGGGTCAGATAATTTCTCCAGTTCATCTATCGTAAGCTCTACCACGGAGTCCTCTCCCCCGATTCCCGGGAAAACAGTCTCGCCTATGTGCTTCCTTATAGACAGATCCAGATACAATCTGGCCGTCTCTTTGAGACAAAACGGATTGATCGTCCCGGCAATATGTCCTACGAGTTCTTCCGTCTGATCCGCCGGGAGCATGCTGGGTCTGAAGCCAAACACTTCTCTGAATCTGCCGTTGCTGACACGGGATCTGCCGGAAGCTATCACTACTACAGCAGTTCCGCCCTTGCCCTTGAAAGCAAGTCCCTTGCATATCCTGTCTACATCGACATCCAGAGCCGCTGCCGTGCTCTCAGCAGTAATATCCGTATTGGTGAAATCGATGATCCGTTCTTCAAAGCCTTTGCTTCTGAGATATTCCCGGCATTTTATTTCCGCTTCATTCATCTGTCTTTCTCCCATGATAGCTTTCCACTTATAAAACCATTATATCTGTCATACTTTGCCAGCAAAAGCATGAACCGAAAAAAAGCCAATCCGGCATCTTATTTACACAAAAGTCCGGATACGCCCTTCCATAACTGCAGCCGGCAGGGCCCTCACTGCCGCTAAAACACTTGAATTATCATTCGGTCTAATATACATTTTTACATAGACTGCGAAGCTCTCAGACAGCATAAGCAGCGACTGTTTCATTACGGGAGAAAGCGAAATGGAAAAGCTCAGAAAATATTACAACAGCAAATACTCACAGATTTCGATCTACGCTGTCAAGACGGCGATGATGATGTTTGTGCTCGGACTGATCATATACTATCTCTCAGGCAAACTCGGCGGAGCGCTGTCATTCGCTGCGGCCGTGCTGAAGCCTCTGGTTCTGGGACTGGTATTCACATACCTGCTGAGCCCGCTTGTCATCAAGGTTGAGAACAAGGTGTTCGGCGGGATCAAAAAACCCGGTACCCGAAAGGCTGTATCTGTGATACTTGTATTTGCTCTGGTCATAGCCTGCATCGTAGCTGTCATAGCTCTGATCGTGATCACCGTGTCCAAAAGCGTTTCAGCCTTCCACTTAACAGACCTCAAGGACTACATTGTGATCATCAGCAACCAGTTTTCGAACTTCTGGACGACCATTGAGCAGCAGCTGGCCAGCATGAATATCAGTCTCGGCAGTGTGGGAGATGTTCTTGGATCGATCTTCAACGGTGTGAAGTCAGGAGCTACGACAATTCTGTTCGCAACGATTTTCGCGTTATACTTCCTCATCGATGAGAAGATCTTCAAATACTGGGGCGGAATCATGACGGAATTCACCAGTGAAAAGTCCAGGACCACACTCCGCCGGTTCGCTGCAGATGCTGACAGAGTCTTCTCGGGATATATAAGGGGCCAGTCCATGGACGCAGTCATTATGGGTGTCATGACGACCCTTACCCTTCTGATTGCCGGGATCCCTTACGCGCCGGTAATCGGTATCCTCACAGGTCTCGGAAATCTGGTTCCTTATGTAGGTCCTGTCGTAGGATTCGGCTCTTTGATCATAGTCTGCCTGGCTGAAGGATCGGTCACGCATCTGATTGCAGGCGCAGTAATACTGGCAGTCGTAATGTTCGTTGATGCAAATATCATCAATCCGAGGATCGTCAGCAGCAATGTCGAAGTGCACCCTGTGCTGGTGATAGTCGCTCTCCTCGCCGGAGGCAAAGTCGGCGGGGTCGTCGGAATGCTTGTCGCAGTGCCGATCGCAGCACTGGTCAAGCTCCAGTTCGAGAAAAAAGTTGAAAAGAAAAGAGCTGCGAACAGTCATACAGATCCTGTCCGCAGCGCTTCTGATATTGAATTATCGGATCCAGTCTCCGTCAGTTCTGAAACTGAAGACACTGAAACATTCTAGTCAGCTGAGAATCAGTCCCACAGAGGTTCTGCTTCCGGCTCTTCCGGATCCTTCTTAAGAACAATGTTGAGAATGATCGCTACGATAGCGGCAGGAACGATTCCGGAACCCCCGAAGATATATCCTACGAAAGCAGGCATATGTGCCAGTACATTCGCTGTGGAACCGAGTCCGTAGCCAAGACCGAGCGACACGGCAACGATAGTGACTTCACGGTTTCCTATGCCATCCTTGGTAATGAGCTGGATACCGCTTACCACGATAGATGCGAACATCATTACAGCAGCACCTCCAAGTACTGACTGAGGCATAAGCTGTACTACAGCAGCCAGCTTAGGACAGAAACCGCAGAGTACCAGGAAGAGTGCTCCCATAGTCAGTGCGAAAAGATTGATGATCTTGGTCATTCCTACAAGCCCGACATTCTGGCTGAACGAAGTGTTAGGAAGCACGCCGAAGAATGTCGCGAATGTTGAACCGATACCATCACAGGCAACTCCGCCGGAAAGCTCTTTGTCAGTAGCTTCACGTCCGAGCCCGCCTTCAGCGATACCTGAAAGGTCACCTATGGTCTCTACTGCTGTTACGATGAACATGATCATGATAGGTATGATCGCGCGTGCATCAAACACGAATTTTACCGGCATGATCTTAGGCAGCGAGAACCATGCGGCAGCAGCTACCTTATCCCACTGCAGTACCCATGAATGGACATAGGTCTGCCCTTCGACTACATATGTCGTATCAAGGAACATCGCCAGAATAGCGCAGAGGATGTATCCGAATATGATCCCGAACAGGATCGAAGCAGCTGACCAGATTCCCTTCGTGAAATGCTTGAGGACAATGATGAAAATCAGCACAGCCAGACCGACGAACAGATTGGTCATCTCACCGAAGTCCGGATTGTTGTTTCCGCCGCCGAAAGAGTTGATGCCTACGCTTATCAGAGACAGTCCGATTGCTGTAACTACCGTACCGGTAACTACGCTCGGGAAGAATTTGCGAAGCGGTTTCAGCATGAATCCCAGCACCATTTCGAATATACCGCCAATGAAACATGCCCCGAGTATTGCTCCGTACGCAACTACTCCTCCTCCCATCGATCCGGCAACGCCGCTCATTACTCCAATAAACCCCGAGCTTGTGCCCATAATACACGGCAGACGCGCTCCAATCGGTCCGATCGTCCACAGCTGGACAAGTGTGACAAGGCCCGCTACAAGCATTGCATTCTGAATGACCGAAACCATAAGACCGGCATCGCCCAGAGAACATGCTCCGCCTATGACAAGGATCGGTGTAAGGTTACCTACAAACATTGCCAGAACATGCTGCATTCCCAGAATAATCGCTTTCCCTGTCGGAATACGGCCTTCAAGCTCATATTCAGAAGTCATAACGCTAAGACCTTTTTTTGCTTTTTCTTCTGCTGACATCATTCCTTTACCCCCTTTCTTAATTACATAGTGTTGTACTTATTTCATTTGATTATTGCATAATTCATCAATATTGAACAGAAATATATAGACCATTTTTCGGTCTTTTTTTATTTCTCTATGAGCTGATGATCATGATCATCAAGAAGGTATCTCGCTGCTATCTCTGCTGCCGTTCTGCATGCTCCGATACAAGGTCTGCTCCGGTAATATTCCTCAGTTCTGACAGAAGGCTCCCCTAAATCCTCGCCTTTTTCCAGTCCAAGAAGCTCTCTGCATATGATCGATCCCTTTTCCGACTCAAACTCTGAACACATCTTCTGTATCAGAGCATAGAGTTCTTTCTTTCCTTCATAGTCTGCAGGATCATCATATCCCCGGAGATATCCTGCCAGAAGTGTCATTCCCGATACAGCTCCGCAGACTTCCCTCAGCTTGCCGAATCCGGCGCCAAAAGGGCTTGCGATCCCGGCGGCTTCAGCCTCTGTCATTCCTGCCTTGTCTGCGAAAGCCGCAAACACTGACTGACTGCAGTTGTATCCCTGTCTGAATAATTCTTCTGCTCTGTCTGCTCTGTTCATTTCAATCTCCTTTGTGCATATTGTGAATGATGATCGCTGAAATGATAAGCGCGGCTCCGATCATACTCATGACCCCGAATGGCTCATGAAGTATCAGAGCCCCGAGGATCGCTGTAGTAAGCGGATTGATCGCAGTCATAAGCCCTGTCGTTTCGGAACTGATCGTACGCTGCGCTACCGGCTGCATTGCAAACCCAAAGCTTGAGCATACAATTGCCAGCATCATAAGCATCAGCCATTGATTCATCGTTTGAGGAAGGTGCGGCGTCTCAGTAATGAAGGACCCGGCAATAGCAAATGCCCCCATAAATCCCACATACAGGATACCTACCACGAATGGGTCGTATTTTCTGGCCTTTCTGTCTGTAAGTATGATCGCTGCAGTGTATACAAACGCGCAGATCGTGCACAGGATCTCGCCTGTCCCTATGCCGTGGCTGAAACCTCTGGCAGCTATAAAGCCGATCCCGGCAAGGCCAAGCACACTGCAGATGACCGTCCTGCCTGACAGTACTTTGTGACCGATGATCGCTTCTGCAAGCGGTACCAGTACTACAGCAGAATTTTCAATAAATGATGCAGTCGATGTGGTCGTATATTTCAGTCCGTTGAGCTCCAGCACCATTACTATGAAATACGCAAAACCGAGGACAGCTCCGGCGCTAAGATTTCCATGATCCTCGCTGACTGCCACGGCTACTCTCTTTCCGAAGAAAAGCATCAGTACCGCAAAAGCGATAAGGGATCTTATTCCAAGCAGATTAAGAGGCTCTATCGTCTCAAGAAGCTGCTGGGAAAACATAAATGATGAGCCTCTTGCAACTGAAACAGCAGCCATCAGAAGTATTGCGCTTCTTGCCGACAACGATCCGCTTTTCTTGTTACTCATTCTGATCCCTCAACTTCTTAAGTATACTTCCTATCACACATCCACATATACTGTCAGTGCAACGATCGCTATAGTGATCTCTGTCTTAGGTTTTCCGTTGAGCGCTATGCCTTCAGGGTTAGCGCCGCCCGGATGTACTTCTGCCTCTACATTCCACCACTCAAGGTAGTCGGTGACAACAGACGGATCAACTTCTTCAGGGTGAGGCGCGTAAATATCCGCTTTGATGAATGCCTGAGTTTTCCGGTCTTTTATTTCAAATATCTCACTGATACCTGCCATGCAGCAATGATGGATCGCATCTTTTGTTGCCTTGAGCACAGCATTGTTCTGGTCTCCGCCGTGCATATCCACACCCTGTCCGAATTCTATGATCAGTCTCTTCATAGCCATAGCTCTTCTCCTTTGCTGTGTTTTTCAATCATCACTAAAGATCCGCAACTGTATTTTACTGCATAATTACTATATAACAAAAAACGGCTGTCTTTTACAACAGTCGTTTTTTTGTCAATTTGTCATTATGCTTTCTATCTGGTGATTCCGGTCATCTCCGCAAGAAATACCTTATAAGCTCTTACAGCTTCGTAGATATCAGCCTTGCTGGACACTTCCATAGGAGCATGCATGCACAGGATCGGCAGCCCGCAGTCTATGACTTCCATTCCTAAGTTGGCCATGATGAATGCAATAGTTCCGCCGCCGCCTATATCGACCTTGCCGAGTTCTGCAGTGTGGAATGACACATTGTTTCTGTCAAGAATGTTGCGGATCGCTGCTATGAACTCAGGGTTAGCGTCACTTGATCCGACTTTGCCTGCTTTTCCTGTGTACTTGTTGAATACAACGCCCTTTCCGAGATATGCGGCGTTCTTCCCCTCAAATACATCGGCATACAGAGGATCGAATCCCGCGCTGACATCAGATGACAGCATTGTTGAATTAGCAAGTGTTCTGCGAACTGAAATCGCGTCATGATATCCCATAAGTGCAAGAACTTCTGCGGTCTTGTTCTCAAAGAATCTTGACTGCATACCGCTTGCTCCGACGCTTCCTATCTCTTCCTTATCAACCAGCAGACAGCAGGCAGTTCTCTTTACAGACTCTGTCTCAAGCATTGCGAAAAGTGATGTGAATGCACAGATTCTGTCGTCCTGACCATATCCCAGAATCATACTGCGGTCAAAGCCGAGATCTCTTGCCTTGCCTGCAGGAATGATTTCGAGTTCGGCTGAAATGAAGTCCTCTTCTTCAATACCATACTTGTCATTGAGTGCTCTGAGAATATTGGCGCTTACTGCCTCTTTCTCATCCCTGCTGTCGGCTTTCCCTGAATCAGTGCAAGGTTCGGAGCCGATAAGAAGGTCGAGATTCTCGCCTTCGATGATTTTCGGTGCCGGCTTTTCCATCTGCGGCGCGCCGAGATGAGGAAGTACATCTGTTATTGTGAAGACCGGTTCATCAGGATCCTCGCCTATACAGATATCCACCTTAGTGCCGTCCCTTTTGACAACGACGCCGTGAATCGCAAGAGGAATCGTTACCCACTGATATTTCTTGATCCCGCCGTAATAGTGAGTATCGAAATATGCAAATCCTGTATTCTCGTATAAAGGATTCTGTTTGACATCGATACGCGGAGAGTCAACGTGCGCTCCGAGGATGTTCATGCCGTCTTCGATCGGATCTGTTCCGATGTTATAGAGAGCCATTGTTTTCTCGTTATAAACTGCATATACTTTGTCTCCGGTCCCGATCTTTCCGCCTTGTTCGATCACACTATTGATATTTCTGAAACCTGCCGCTTCAGCCATAGATACAGCGCGCCTGATGCATTCACGCTCTGTCTTGCATGCGCTGATGCACTCCTTATACTTTGCAGCCGTCTTCTCCACTGCAATTTTGTCATCTGCTGAAAACTTATCCCATATGTATTTCTTTTCCATCTTAGTTTTCCTTTCTTAGATGATGCTTTATTGAAATCTGTTATCCTGAGCTTTGTTATTGCCTTAGTAACTTACTGATCTGAACGTTTCTGATACCTTGCGTGAAGGAAGAGTGCGATTGCTGTGAAGAGAACAGGTCCAACGACACTCCACACAGTTGTCTGGATATCACCATTGATAGCCGGCTCGATAATAGTGAAGATATTGGCAAATGCAACTGTTGCGGTTACCAGTACTGTAAAGATCACCGTCAGCTTTTCGCTTTTGAATACTACGAATGATTTTTTGATGTCTTTATTTCTCTTGAATGCAATGAATGCGCCTGCGATGAATACATATGGCAGAGTCATCGCGACATTGGTCATGGACACCAGAATGTTAAAGAACTGAGCCATAGCGTCTCCGCCCATACCTATCAGGAGGTCCATTACAACTACGATACCGCACTGGATCCTCATTGCGTTCTTAGGCATTCCGTCTTCCATTTTGCAGAAGAAGTCAGGAAGAAGTCCCTTAGGGCTTCCCTCAATCAGCTGCTTCAGAGGAGCGTAAATCAGAGTGAATACAGCTCCTGAAAGTGAGCAGAGAATAGAGATTCCCATGAAACGCGCGATGCCGTTACCAAATGCAACGCAGCCTGCTTCGTTCATTCCGAATACTGTTCCGAGCTGATATCCGAGGTTGTTCATTATTACATAGGAAGCATTTCCCTTGTGTACTGCTTCTGAGGAGAGAGTCGCATCCCAGTTTGTGAATACACCTACAGCAAAGATTCCGACCGCATATCCTATTGCGATAATGATTGCTGCAATAGTAAGTCCTTTACCGAAGTTCTTCTCCGGGTTTTCAGTCTGGTCTACCAGACCGCCGACAGCCTCAGTTCCCCCGAATGCGAACAGAGCGTATACAAGGAATCCGAGTACGGCAATCGGTGTGACGAATTCCGGGTTCGGAGAAACCAGAAGCTGAGACATGCTCGGCACCTGCTGCAGCAGCTTACCTCCATTACCGATCCAGACGATCAGCGCTCCTCCGAGCAGAAGTACGTTCAGAGCCATACATGCAATCCCACCGATAGTAGATACTGCTTTGATCTTGTCGAGACCCTTGCTGCTGAAAAATGTTACTACAAGAATAAATGCAACTCCCAGAATAGCCAGTGTCTGCGGTCCGTTCATTCCGAACAGTGACCAGTCGGCTGTTGTATCAGTTCCGAAGATAGCGTTTGATACAGGGACCATGATCCCGGAAGAGATGTTGACAAGCCAGATAACGTATGATGTATACCACATGAATGTAGCAACGAATGCATACTTGGTATTTACACTCTTTTCCATCCAGGAGAAAATTCCGCCCTTTTCATCTTTGAATGCTGAACCATACTCAGCTATCATGAATGCGAAAGGCACAAAGAATATAATTGCAGAAATTACATAAAACGGAATAGCTCCGTATCCCATCAGATAAAATGATCTTGGCATATTGTTGAATCCGTATACGGATGTAAAGATCATTAAGATCAATGCCATTAATGAAAGTTTTTTCGATTCGTTAGACATTAAACCATTCTCCTTTTTCTTCATAAAAGCCCCCGTTTTGAGACCCTTATAAACTATAGATGAATGTTTAAAAATTCACAAACCGCCCCCCCGTGTCTTGACAGGAAACTGTTTTCGGATTATAACCATCTAGGGAAACTATTTTGAATCTTAACGGGGGTACATATGCCATAAGGCACCATTAACCTCCGTTTTTTATTGTTTTGTTGATTTTCAGGAAACGCATTATGAATGATACTCAGAGCATCCAGTTATATGTAGGTGAAAACATTAAGAAGATACGCTTAGCCCGCGGTCTCTCCCTTGAGGACGTTGCTGCCCGGATCTATAAGAGCAAATCTACGGTCTCAAAATACGAGCGAGGATCCATCGCCATCGATATTGCGACACTTGAAGATATTGCCGAAGTCCTGGATGTTCATCCTGCTCAGCTTCTGATGACTCCTTCCCCGGAAAAACGGGCGCCGCTGACCCAGTTGTCGCTTGATGAAGTCTATATGTTTTCCTATGACGGCAAAGAAAAGCGTATTATCAAAAGCGTTATAGAAAGATATCAGACGGACGAAAGCAACAGGTTTTCCATTCATCTGTATTATGATGTCCAGTCCAAAAATGAACTGGGTAACTGTGTTTCCTTCTATCAGGGCTTCAGTACAAAGTATGATGTTCTTGAAAACTACACTTTGGAAAACTCACGCCATCCAATCGAACAGATCTGGCTCAGCTGCATCAGCGGGCTCTCTCAAAATCGTATACAGGTTGGCTTTCTTGCCGGTCTGCTGAACGCTACCATGCTCCCTGCAGTCCGAAAGGTCGTTCTGAGTCCGTCCATCATCTCTGATGAAGAACTTATGGAACGTCTGGTTTTCACAAAAAAAGACTTGCAGACGATCCGCAAGTTAAACTTTTTTATTATTGATGAGTTCATTGGCTGATTCAGATACAGCATATGTCTCTGCCGGCTTATATCTGCAGCAGCAGCTCGTTCAGTTTTTGAGCAAACGCTGCATGCCCTTCCGGTGAGAAATGTACTCCGTCATAGGTCATTTCAATGTTCCACTTTCCTGCATCGGCAAACAGACAATGATTCCTTTCAGCAAGTACCCGATACAGTTCTCCGAGGTCCTCTGACTCTTCCACCAGCTCATCGTCCATGACCCACTCGCCATACTCCAGGATCGGAGGTGATATCAGCATTACAGTCTTTCCCGTACTGCAGACTGATTTAATGAATTTCTCCATTCTGTCAGCGATCTGTTCAGAGCTCAGCCCTCTGAAAAAGTCATTGGTCCCAAGCATCACAATAACCAGATCAGGATCATTCATCCTTACCAGTCCGATGTATCTGGCATGCTCGCGGGGTACGGTCAGGCCATTGACACCGCAGTTGATCACTTCACAGTTTTCCAGCCTGTCGGTCCAGCGTATTTCCGCCGGATATCTGTCTCCCAGATACGACCTTGGATCATACCCATATGTATTCGAATCCCCAATACACAGAATTCTCATTTCTGTTCTCCTCCTGCTTCCGGGTCATGCCCTTTGAACGACTTGTCATCTGTGAAATAACACTTTCTTTATTATCATTCAATTAAAGGTAATTTTAGCACAAAAAAGGCGGGCAAGTCGCCCGCCTGATTGATATTGACTTGTGTCAGTTCATGGTCCACCTGAGAACGTGTTTCTTGATCCTCTCAAATATCAGCATCACAACTACGAGTACGGCGGCCATGAAAATGAATCCGGCCCATGTATTGGCGAACACACCGGACGTGGAATACTTTTTTACGAAGAATCCCATTCCTTTCTGCACACCGCTCATCTCCGCGAATACAAGCATTACGAAAGAGCTGCGGAGAGAATTCGTAAAGCCGGCGAATATTGCGGGCGATGCTGCAGGTAGGATCACTTTAGTAAATCTCCTGAAGCCTGTGAGCTCCAGAGTCTTGGCTTTTTCCAGATATCTCTTATCAACGGTCATTACACCTGTAATAGTGGCAAACATAGTAGCCCATACCGTTCCGTACACGATCAGAAAAATCGCTGCGGCCGTTATTGTCGGAGCGAGCAGCAGTACGAACGGTGAAAGCATGATCGCCGGTATTACGCTGAAGGTGTAGATGATTGGATGCAGTGCGTCCCTAAGTTTGCTGTTCATTCCCATCAGTGTTCCGATGACAAGCGCGATAGCAGCTGAAATACAGATTGCCGGAATGATCAGCTTGAATGAAGCGACCATATTCTCGAGCATCCTGTATCTGAACTCCCAGAAAGCATTGACAATATCCTTTGCCGGCGGGAAAAAGAACGGGTTTGCCAGCTCATGATCTGTCACAAACACATACCCTCCGACCAGCAGAGCAATAATCAGGAATGTTATCCAGTATTTACGAAAGAATTCTTCGATCTTATTCATACAAGTCTTTCTCTTATATAATTATTCTTTTGCAGTTCCAGTGTTGTTGCTTGCAAAAAATTCCTGCTGTGCCTCAAAGAAATCAGGATATTCTTCTCCGTATGTTGACTGTGCATAGTCAAGAGCTTCCTTGTAGAGGGAAGTATTGATGTGATCGTTGATATCAATGCCCTCAGCCTTATCCTTGAAGAATCCTGTTGCATCGAGGATATTCCATGCGCGGAGTACGGAATCCTGAAGCGGGTCAACATTTACTTTATAGTGCTCGTCAAGCATGAAAGCAGCTACATAGTCTTCTGTCTGCTCAGTAGCAGCAGCATGCAGCTTTACAGCTTCTTCCTTGTTAGCTTCATAGTAAGCCTGAGCTCTAAGAAGAGCAACCATGACATGCTTCAGAGTATTAGGATTATTCTTGACAAAATCAGTCTGAGCTACCATTCTGCAGCATGAATAATCAGGCATGATGTCTCCCTGCCATGATACGATGTCGACAGTTCCGGACTCTTTGCAGGTCTGGACATTACCTGTTCCCTGAAGTGCGTAATCTGCTTCGCCTCTTTCTACCATAGCAAGAGCATCAGGATAATCCATACCTTCGATCCATTCAACAGCTTCAAGCGGGTTCTCCTCACCGAGGTTCATGACTGCACCTGTAAGCGCGAAGTAGCTGGTATTAGCTACGACCTTCTTGCCTACGAAGTCCTGAACTCCGTTCCACTCAGTACCCTTCTTGGCGATGATAGGCATAGCGCCCTGGACCATGTGGCCGCCAAAGATCGTCAGATCAACGCCCTGAGAGATCTGATCGAGAGGGTTGCTTGTTCCGGCATTGGAAACTACATCAACCTTTCCGGAAGCGAGAAGAGCCATAGCGCTGTTGTTTTCATCAGCAGGTACTTCTTCAATAGTGATTCCCTCATCTTCGAAGTATCCCTTTTCATTAGCGATCGTAATAAGGACATTCTTGGATGTTCCGGAATTCCACTTAACTGTAGTGACCTCAGGTGCTCCAAGTGCGGATTCTTCTGCAGCAGCAGCATCAGGTTCTTCTGCAGGTGCTTCCTCTTTGCTTCCGCATGCTGTCATCATCGACAGAACCATAAGGAGAGCCATCATAAGAGCCAGAATAGAATAGTGTTTTCTTCTCATTTTGTGTTTTCCTCCAATAATATCGGTAATAACGTATTTATGTGAAGCGGATGCTGCATCCGCCGATCACCATGATTCATCCGTCTGCAGCGTTACTTTAATTTCTCTGCCACATCCCGATTGATGTGTCCGATAAGCTGATTTCTCATTTCCAGGAAGACCGGATTGGTAAACTGATTTTCTCGGGTCGGTCTGTTTTCCTGTGATATTTCACAGGTATAGATGATCTTGCCCGGTGACTGTCCGAGAACGATGATCCTGCTTCCGAGGAGAAGAGCTTCATCGACATCATGAGTTACGAAGAAGACAGTCTTTCTGCTCTCTCCCTCAAGCAGGTTCCTTATCAGATCCTGCAAAGCTGCACGCGTAACAGCATCCAGGGCGCCAAATGGCTCGTCCATGAGAAGAAGCGGAGATTCGATACTCAGTGCCTGTGCGATAGCGCACCGCTGCTGCATACCGCCGGATAATTCTCTCGGATACTTATTGTATACAGAATCGTCAAGTCCTACCTCTCTGAGTTTTTCAAGGACTATACTCCGAAGCTCGGTTTTCTTTCTCTTGGGATATTTCTGTTCAAGCGCAAGCAAAATATTCTTGCCCGCTGTCATCCACGGAAAAAGTCCATAGTCCTGGAATACTACCCCTCGCTCAAGGCTTGCACCTGATACTTCTTCACCGTCTATGCTCACTGTCCCCGTCGTAGGTTTTTCCAGCCCGGCAATCAGCCTCAGCAGAGTGCTCTTGCCGCATCCGGACTGTCCGAGGATGCAGATGAACTCCCCCTTATCTACGTCAAGATCAATATTGTCGAGTATTGTCTTTCCCTCTTCATATGCAAAGGAAAGGTTGTTAATCGATACGTACTTCATTTTGTCTCCTAATCCACATATTCAAATTGTATTAAAAAA
>ONHU01000094.1 GCA_900317675.1 uncultured Eubacteriales bacterium | reverse complement strand
AGAGTTGCAGGGTCCTCATCGATCTGCTGGATATTGTGAGCAAGACCCGGCTCACACTCAGAAGCATTTACGAGGATGTAACCATGATCGAGAACAGGCTTGTCATCCTTGCCGTTATAGATCTTGATGAATGTAGGGAATCCTGCGCCACCCTGTCCGATAACGCCGGCTTCTTTGATCATTTCAAGATTGGTGCCCTTTGCGATCTTTACATATTCATCCGGCTGCTCATCATCAGGCTTGATAATGATTCTGTCGTCGGTGATCTCAACTACTTCACCATAAACGCTGGAATGGACATTAACTCCAAGACCTGTAGGAGTAGCGATCAGCGTACCCTTTTTGACCTTATCTCCAACCTTTACGATCGGTGCGCATGGCTTCCCAACAGCACCTTGCTTCAGTAGCATCTGAATGTTTTCCATAATACGATTCTCCTTGATAAAAGTAGCAAATTTTAAACGGTTATTGATAAGGAAGACACACAAAAATAGCGCTTTCTTACGCAATAATAATAACACGCAGATGTATTCATTTCAACAATGACAAATCTTTTTTCTATAAGGAAACTCAATAGAAATGGTTCTTTTTTTATTGCTTGAATTATCGTTTTTTTGATTCGCTTCCGATGCTGTCTTTTGCTTTTTCTGAATTCATTGATTTTTAAGGCTTTCAGCGGTATATTAAGTTTTTCTTAAGCTATCGTTTGATTATTCTTAATGTTTTTTCGGTCTGTTTTGTGCGTAAAAAAGGACAATCCATTGACACTGTTTTAGGTGTTGCGTTATCATATTATCGGAACAAAATGATTGTTGTTCTTATTAATAGCTATGTGTTTTAAGGAGGTAAATTCACTCATGGCAAAATATCTCGAGCCTAAAGTCAACTATGATCTTTACGACAAGCATGTCATCAGAACAGTTGAGGCACATACTGAGGGCGAATACTGCAGAGTCGCTCTTGACTGCCCGGAACTGCCGGGAAACACAATGATCGAAAAGAAGCACTATCTTGAGGAGCACTATGACTATCTCAGAACAATGCTTATGTTTGAGCCTCGCGGCCATCATGACATGTTCGGTGCTATTCTCTGCGAGCCGATCAATCCGGAAGCTGATTTCGGAATCTTCTTCATGGACGGCGGCGGCTACCTCAACATGTGCGGCCACTGCTCTATCGGAGCTGCTACAGTAATCCTCGAAGCAGGACTTATGGAAATGAAAGAGCCTGTTACAAAGCTGGTAATCGAAGCACCTGCAGGACTCATCCATCTTGACTGCAACTGCAAGAACGGCAAAGTTACCGGTGTTAAGCTCACCAACGTACCTGCATTCGTTTATAAGGAAAACTGCGTACTCAATTATCAGGGCAAGGACGTAGTATTCGATATCTGCTTCGGCGGTTCATTCTTCGCGCTTGTAGACGTAGAGAAGAACTTCGGATTCAAGGTAACTCCGGAACACACTAAGTTCCTCACAGAGTGGTCAAGCTTCGCGCTTCAGGAGATCAACAAGAAATTCGAGATCCAGCATCCTGAACTCGACATCACAAGCGTTGACCTCATCGAGAACTACTGCTCAGACGAGATGACAGAAGATGACAAGGCATTCTGCCCTGAAGCTAAGTTCTCACTGAAGAATCAGCTTGTATTCGGCGAACCTCATGATCCTCAGATCGACAGATCACCATGCGGCACAGGTACATCTGCTAAGCTGTCCTGGCTCTACAAGAATGGTGAGCTCGGCGTAGGCGAAAGCTTCGTATACAAGTCATTCATCGACACAAGATTCATCGGAACAGTTGCTGAACTCGGACCTAAGGTTGGTGAGTTTGACTCAATCATTCCGCAGGTAACAGGCGCTGCTTATCTCTGCGGTGAAGCAAAATGGTTCATGGATCCTGATGACAAGATGACCAAGGGATTCACAATCTAACTGATCATAATTGACGAAATACCTCAACACAAAGGCCGGCTGTATAAAACAGCCGGCCTTATCTTTTGAACTTGTTGACATTTGAAACAAGCTGTTGTATCATTTTAAAGTCGCAGCGAGATATGCGCTCGTAGCTCAGCTGGATAGAGTGTCTGACTACGAATCAGAAGGTCTAGGGTTCGAATCCCTACGGGCGCACCACAACGAGCCGTAAGGCTCGTTTTTTTGTTCCTGCACTGTCAACGCTGCGGAAATCTGTCAGCATAAGTGAAGAGCGGCAGGCATTGGGCCGTGCCGCTCTTGCTTTTGTCTTCGATCAGTCCCACGAGTCAGGTGTGAATTTGCGGTTTGTGACGTCTTCGACATATTTCTGATATGCTTCTGTATCAGAAATCTTTTTGCCTTCCCTGACTGCGGCTTCCAGAACTTCAATCTTGCCCGGATCATATCTGTCCCCCATTCGCCATTGGTATGAATGCGGGTATGCATCATCGTCATCCATGATCGTCGGTTCTTTGAAAAGCATTTTTTCATATGTGCTGTACAGAAGGTCAACTCTTACCTTGCTGTCGGTCTGCTTTTCATCCTGACTGTCATCAGCGGGCGTTTTGGTCTGCTGATCCTCAGGTTTCAGTCTTTTGACTTCTTTTCCCAGTTTCTCTTCATGACCTGATGTTTCCAGATAATTGCCATCCAGAACTATAGTATAATCATAATCCCTGTTGTTGCCTGTCATCTTTCATCTCCCAATATCTTTTTATTATTCACCTATATGTGCTTCGATAATCTCCGTAAGGTATTGTCTCTGATACGCGTCTATGAGCATGCCGAGGAATTCTATATCGCATTCCTCAAGCGGGCTGTCGGTAACTTTGAGCCTGTCCATTGTATTGACATAGATCGTGTTTCCGTAAGCTTCCGTACTTACAAGCTCACCATTTTCGTCATAGTATTCAAAGAGGAATTCTATACGGTCTCCTGACTGGAACTTCTGTATGCCCTTCTGTAGCGGTCCCGGCTTGTTAAGATCTGACACGAACTGATATCCCGTCACTTTTCCGGTATCCGATTCGTCTTCGCTGTCGCTGACAGCATCCCATTCGACTTGAATTATGATATCCTCACTTCCATTGAGTCTCGCCTTGACCTCACCTGAATAGACTACTCCTTCCTCTGTCTCAATGGCACCGTAATCTTCATAGCAGACAAGCCGGTCGTTGATATGGACCCATCTGTCATCCATATCCACCATAGGATGCCCGTCAGCATCCTCTCCTCCCCGATGGTCTGAGCCCAGATAACGGTAGCGGCCGTCATCTGTCTTCTGATATACGGCAGTGACACAGTCAGCAATGATGTTCCACGTTTTCTCAGGCAGCTGGATGCTGTATCCTTCGCCTGTGTCCTTGACAGGAATGTCCAGAATCGTTGCGGAAGGATCGATATCTTCGAATCCTTTCACGTACCATTCTTCCTGCGTGTAATCGACATATTTTAATTCCTGGATTATCTCGCCGATGGTATTGTATTTATCAGGTTTGCTGTCGTGCTCCTGTTTCTTCTGTACTGCGATGACGCTGAACAAGTCATTGAACAAGGCCCTTTGTTCATCAAAGCCAAGCGTCTTAAGTTCCTTTTCTGTAGATGTATAGTGCTGAATGCTCTTGTATGGCAGCGCTGTCGATATACCGTTAATGCCCTCTGCAGAGTCCTTGTTTCTGTATACAACACACGCCTTGAGTGCCTTTACAGTATCGCTTTTCTCATCCTGAGTGCATACAGAATCATTGACATCTGTATCGCTGAGCTTCTCTACAAAATCGACTGCGTCAATCTGAAGATTGTCAACGAAAGAATATGAGTTCATTGCCGCGAGTGCGATCTCAGCAAAATCATTCTGATCTGCGTTCAGCGCCTCGTCGGCCTTGACATACAATTCTTCAAGCTGCTCATAAGCCGGCTTTACTCTCGTCAGATCGACCAGAGAAAGTGTGTTTTTCGGTTTTGGCGTTCCGTCGTTGATTATAGTATTAAACTGATCATATGAAGAGATTATATTCTTTCCGAACTCTTCTGTGCTCATTCCCGGATCTGCCGCCAGAGCTCCGAATGCGGATGTATAATACCATCCGAGTCCGTCCTCAGTCTCTTCTGATGCCAGGAAATAATCGGCATAAGGCTCAAAAGAAGAAGCGATCTCTATATCCTGCATCAGGCATGCGTCAAAACCGATAACATCGAACTTTACGCCTGAATTCCTGACTGAATTAACGATATCAGACACACGGAGGCCCGTAAATCCTTCGGCATCCTCTCTGTGACTCAGCTGATCCACACCGTATCCATAGGCTACTCCGCCGCCGTGATCCCAGAAGACCAGGATATACCTGTCTGCAGGATAGTTCTTTGCTGTCCACTTTATAAAATTCTCAAGGCGGGAAGGTTCCTCCATGCTGGTCTTATCTACCATATTTTCGACCATTTCGACCTTGCCTCCGCTGACCGTGTACCTGCCGTATCCGTTTTCTTTGATGCCGCTGGTAAACCATCTCCTCGAGCCGCCGGCCTCAAGCACAAAGGTCAGTCCATCCCCTTTTTCGGTCGCGCTTTTCATCATGTTGATGTTGGCAGATGCCATCCCCGAGTGGTCCTCAAGATCAGCGCCTATCACATACTCCATCACCACTACGCTCTTATCTCCAGAGTGATCAGGGAAAAAGTAGTCTCTGCTGGAAGGCATTTCCGCAAGATCTGCGCTGCTCATTCCCATGGTGTCCTCTCTTGACAGGGCTTTGCCGTCCGACTCGATATCCTTGGATTGTTCGTTTACATTTTTGAGCAGCTGGCTCACCAGGATACGCGGCGGGTATGCTCTGACACTGAAAAATCCGACAACCAATACCAGAACAACGATTTCCACAAGCGATATTGCAGCGACCGTTATCCTGCGCAGACGGTTGAGAAATTCTCCGTGCTGTCTTTCCTCCCTGAACTCTAACGGATGATACTCACTCCTGCCAAGTCCGAGTATCAGCAGGAACAGGGTCGGGAACAATGCTGTCAGTATCGTATATATGATTCCTTTTCCGAAGCTCTTTGACAGCCTGTAATAAAGTCGCAGAAGGAAAAGACTGTAGACGACATATGCGACCATCATATAAGCATATCCCAGTTTCTCTTCAGGTCCCAGATAATATGCTCCTGCCATGAAAACAGCAGATATTATGAATGGTCTGTAGAATGTCCTCATGCGTCTGAACAGAACTGTAGACATCTCTCTTTCCGCAAGGAACGGAACGGCCGCAGTCCAGTATCTGAGTCCCATTTTTTTCAGTACAAAGTAATATGCAACAGCCCTCAGAATCCACGGGATGAACCATGACTCTGGTTTCATCAGGAATGTGTCAAGCATCAGAATCATATTGTTTTGTCTCCTCTTTTTGTATTCGGCCGGTATCCGCCTTTATATTATACTACTCAATATCGTCAAGTTTCACATATTTCTTGTGAACTGACAGTCTTTTCACGCACTTATTTGAAAACGTAAAGCGAAACCGGATGTAAAGCAGGCTTTACATCCGGATCATATTTTCTATTTCAGCTGCGGTCTGACAGAAACGCTGTCCTTCTGTGAACTGAAGGATCTACTTTATTGTCCTGAAAACTGCAGTCAGATCGTCAGCTTTGAATCCATAGTCTGTATCTCCTCCGGCTCCGTAAGCCATTACAGCATAGCTGAAGCCGTCCTTTGTCCATATAGACTTGGTAGCCTCTCCCTCACGGTTCCCGAAGCACTTCACCTCAGTGCC
>ONHU01000063.1 GCA_900317675.1 uncultured Eubacteriales bacterium | reverse complement strand
TGCCCATCCACTCAGCGTCACGCTTTGCCAGGTAATCGTTGACTGTGACGACGTGTACGCCTTTGCCCTCAAGAGCATTGAGGTATGCTGCGAGAGTCGCCACGAGAGTCTTACCTTCACCTGTCTTCATCTCAGCGATCCTGCCCTGATGCAGTACCACTCCGCCGATGAGCTGGACTCTGAAGTGCTTCATGCCGAGGCTTCTCCATGCGCCTTCACGGCATACGGCAAAAGCTTCCGGCAGGATATCGTCAAGCGTCTCTCCTTCAGCAAGTCTGCCTTTGAACTCTTCCGTCTTGGCTCTGAGCTCGTCATCTGTCAGAGCCTGCATCTCTTCATCATATGCCTCGATGCGGTCGACGATCTTTTCGATTTTCTTTACTTCTTTTGCGTTAAGATCTCCGAAGATCTTTTCCATTAAACCCATTTTTCCAGATCCTCCTATAACGAATTGTTCTGACCCCTTTCGGCGGAAGAACGCACCTGTCATAAATACTCTCATTCCTGATCCTGAAAGGGAGTTTTATCATATTGTGTACATGAAACAGGAAAAACCTGCTTTCTATGTACAATCATTCCCGCCGCAGCGGTTTTTGGTCTGATTTTCTACAGTTTCCGCTGCCTCTCATCGTCTTCTTCAGGTTTATCTTCTACTTTGATCCTTGTCATAAGCGCTCTTCTGGCATCGGCTTTGATGACTTTGACGTGGAAAAGCTTGTGCTTTGACTCGTAGTCGAATGAATCGCCTTCTTTTGGCAGGCGGTCGAGTTCGATCATGACCCAGCCGTTGACGGTATTGACGTCAGCCTCTATCTCTTCGTCAAACAGTTCGAAGAAGTCTTCAAGGTCCGCGCCTCCCGCAACGAGATATTCATTTTCCCCTGCAGGTCTGACGTCTTTGCTTGCTGCGGCATCATGCTCATCGTAGATGTCTCCTACGATCTCTTCTATGATGTCCTCAAGCGTTACAAGTCCTGTTGTGCCGCCGTACTCATCTATGACTATGGCGATGTGAGTCTTCTTAGCCTGCATCTTTCGAAGCAGGACAGCTGCCTTGAGCGTCTCTGCAACATAGGCGACCGGCTTGATGATCTTCTCAACGTCCTTGATCGTCCTGACGTTTTTGTTGTAGAAATCCTTCTGGTTGATGACGCCGATGATGTTGTCGAGGTCGTCTTCATACACAGGCAGCCTTGAAAGGCCGGAATCGCGGAAGACCTGTTTGATCTCAGCGACAGGAGTTCCTTTTTCTATGGCAACGATATCCACTCTAGGCGTGAGGATATCGCTCGCTTCTATGTCATTGAATTCTATGGCATTGGAAATGAGCTCGCTCTGTTCCTCGCCGATCGCTCCGCCCGCCTCTGCTTCTTCGACTATGGTCAGGAGCTCGTCCTCTGAGAATTCAGGCTCGGTATTCTTGCCTATCATCTTTTTGAGGAGGACTTTGAGTCCCATGAATATAAAGGTCAGCGGGGTCAGGATCACGATCAGGCCCTTTACGAAAGGCGCCAGGAAAAGCGATACTTCCTCTGCGTATTCTCTTGCTATGATCTTAGGCGAGATCTCACCCAGTACAAGTACCAGGATCGTTACCATCACAGTCGCGATAGTAGGTCCTATCCTGGAGCCCCATACAGAAATACCGTATACAGTCGCTACGGTCGTCATAGCGATATTGGAAATCGTGTTTCCTACAAGTATCGTCGTGATGAGCTTGTCAAAGTTCTCAGTCAGCTCCAGCACGAGCATGGCTCTTTTGTTGTCATCTGCGGCAAGATTCTTCATCTTGATCTTGCTTACAGACGAGAACGCGGTCTCTGTGCCCGAGAAGAATGTCGAGCACAGGACCAGCGCTATTATTGCTGCTAAATAGCCGTTCATCTTACCTCTGTTATATCCGGTTGATTATCTGTCTCTGTCCGGAGATACGATAGCCCAGTCGATGGTCGTATCGATCTCAGGAGCATTGTAGTTTTCGCTGTCGTAGGTCAGATAAGCCTTGGCTGTATATGTACCTACGGCAATCGCTTTGTTGTCTCTGTATCTGACATCGATGGACTTCGGCACATTCCTCAGAACGATGCTCTTCTCATATGCATCGTAAGTGAATGGCTTGTCGTAGCTCCAGTGTACGTGCTCGGTGTCGTAGTTCGCTTTGTCGATCTTCCACTTGAGATCAGCGATCTCCTCTGCCTCGCAGTTTCTGGTATCGTATGTCAGTCTTGCCCTTGCGGTGTAGGATCCGGCGTTGATCTTGACATTGTCTACATATACTACTTCAGCATCCTTAGGCAGACCTATGAGTGAAACCTTCTTAGGCTTCTCGTCGAAGACGAAGAGTGTGCTCTCGTCATAGTCCCATCTGACAGCTGACGTGTTGATCTTTTTCTTGTGGATCCTCCACTTGAGATTTGCGATCGAAGGCTCCTCGTAGTTGTCCTTGTTTCTGTAGTCAAGGATCGCCTCAGCGATATATGTGCCGGCGTCGATCGCTGTATTGCCTCTGTAAGCAGCTACGGAAACTCCTTCAGGGAGACCGACCACATTGACACTCTTCTCCTCGCCGCTGTAGATCAGATCATCGCTGTATGCCCAGCCTGCCTGAGACATGTCATATTTCGCTCTGTTGATCTTCCACCAGCAGCCTTTGACAGGCTCAGGGGTCTCGAAGTTTACAGGGTCAGCAGCCTCTATCTGGGCCATTGCCTCATACTCTCCTGCAGAAACAGCCGTGTTGCCTGTATATGTGACAACGACATTTTCAGGCAGTCCCTTGAGCTCTACGCGCTTCTCTTCACCGTCATAGGTGAAAGCATTGGTGTAGTCCCAGTGAGCATCTGACATGTCGATGCCGGCCTTGAGGATCTCCCATCTGCACTCAGGGAGCTTGACCTCTCTGTAGTTGGTATCCTCAGGATTGATGAGTTTAGCCTTTGCGTAATATACACCGGCGTCTGTAGCTGTGTTGTCTTCATACACTACATTGAAGCCTGCAGGTACTCCTTCAAGCTCCATGACCGGCTTCTTACCGCGGAGTTTGTCGAGGAATCCCTGTTCTGCTTCTTTTTCTGCCAGTGCTACACCCTTAGGTGTGCCGTCATAGACGAATGGCTCTGTGTAATTCCATCTGATGCTGCTGGTATCTACCGGCGCATCCGCCATGCCTATGCGCCATCTGACTGAACCGAATTCAGGCTTGAAGTAGTTTCTCTCATCGTAGCTGAATTCAGCCGAAGCTTCGTACTCTCCTGCATTCAGTCCGGTGTTGCCGGTGTAAGCTGCTGTCACTCCCGCAGGAAGACCCTTGAGCGCGATGCTTCTCTCTGATCCGTTGTATGTGAAGCTGTCTGTATAATCCCATGCCACATCTGACATATCGTATACAGCCTTGTCTATCCTCCACTCCATGCTGCCGACTGTCGGCTTTATGTAGTTGTGCTCATCATAGAGGAGATCCGCGCTTGCTGTGTAAATACCTGCATCAGTGGCAGCATTGTCTGTATAAACAGGCTCAACGCCTTCCGGAAGTCCTGTCAGTGAGATAGATTTCTCGCTGCCGTCATAGACATATCTCATATCTCCGGTCCATCTGGCATCAGACATATCGTATTCTGCCTTGACTATCTCCCATCTGCAGTCTGCGATAGAAGGACTGTTGTAATTGTCAGGATTGACCGGTACAAGATCTGCATGTGCCGTGTATGATCCGACGATATCTGCGCTGTTTCCTGTATAGGAAGCGGTCAGCGTCTCAGGGATGCCCGCAAGCTCAACGCTGCAGGCCTTGCCGCTGTATACGAACGGCTGTGAATAATCCCATCTGAGTCTGCGGATGTCCGGATCAGCCTTTCTGATCGTCCAGCTGCAGGTCATAGGTTCAGGTACCTCGTAATTTCCTGTATTGGTCCTGAAATTAGCTACCGCTGTGTATGTGCCTGCATCCGTCGCAGTGTTGTTTTCGTAATCAACGCTGATGCCTTCCGGAAGTCCTGTGATCTCCACTCTCTTAGGTGTGCCGTCATAAACGAATTCTCTTGAGTAATCCCAGCCGGCTGTTGACATATCGTATTCCGCCTTGCCTATGCTCCAAGGGAAAGTGATGCTTTCCGGAGCATTGAAGTTGGAATCTGATGTGCGGAAAGACGCGGTCGCAAGGTAGTCTCCTGCCAGGAATCCGGTATTGCCCTCATAGGAAGCGGAAACGCTGTCCGGCAGGTTATACAGTTCGACTTTCTTTCTCTCGCCGTCATATGTAAATGAACCCGGCTGATAATCCCACTCGACACCGGACATATCGTAGTCGGCTTTGATGATCTCCCAGTCGCAGTCCTGCATGCTCGGAACGTTGTAGTTTGCTTCGTCGGATACTCTGAGTATCGCTTTGGCTGTATACTTTCCGGCTGCAGCAGCTTCGTTGTTTCTGTAATCAGCGCTTACGCCGTTAGGCAGCTGCTCGAGCATGACGCTCTGGGTCCTGCCGTTGTAGACCTTGGCATCTGTATAGTCCCATCTGACTGCAGACATCTCGTAGTCAGCTCTGACGATCTTCCATCTGCAGTTTTCTACTGCAGGCTTGTTGTAATTGCTCTGATCGAACGGGATCAGGTCAGCTGAAGCTTCGTATACACCTGTTTCCGCAGCGGCATTGCCGGAATATACAGCTCTGACTCCTTCCGGAAGCCCTCTGAGCTCTACTTCGTGCATCCTGCCTGTGTAGCTGAATTCGCCGCTGTAGTTCCACTGTACGCTCGTCATGTCATAATCTGCCTTGGCGATCGTCCATGTGCAGCTTTCCATTTCAGGAACTGTATAGTTCCTTTCGTCCGCGGCTCTGAAGCTTACGCTGGCTTCGTATGTGCCGGCATCTGTAGCGGCATTATTTCTGTATGCAGGTGTTACTCCCTCAGGCAGACCCTTGAGGACGACTTTGTGCTCTGTGCCGTCGTATGTGAAAGGTCTCTCGTAATCCCAGTAAGCATGAGACATATCATAGCTGCCTCTGCTGATCCTCCAGGTGATGTTATCGAGTCTGGTCGGTGTGTAGTTGTCTGTATCTTCCGGTCTGATCTCCGCAGTACCTACATATGTGCCTGCGTTGCTTGCTCTGGTATTTCCGTATACTGCGTAGCAGCCTTCAGGAACACCCTGAGCGTATACGACTTTTTCTGTGCCGTCATAGACGAAAGGCTTCTCGTAATTCCAGACGATTCCCTCAACATCTACAGGAGCTTTCTCGATGATCCAGCTGCACTCGCGGAACTCAGGTCTCTCGTAGTTTTTCTCATCGTATTCGAAAGCTGCTTCTGCCATGTATACTCCGGCAGCAGAAGCTCTGTTTCCGCTGTAGACAGGCTCGAGACCATCAGGCAGTCCCTTAATGACTACGCACTTCTCTTCGCCGTCATATCTGAACGTCCTCTCTTCCTGCCACTTTGCTTCCCTCAGATCGTACTCGGCTTTTTCGATGCTCCAGTCGAGTGTCATGTCAGGGATGCTGGTGTTGAAATTGACTGTATCCGAAACGCTGAACTTCGCGATCGCTGTGTAGTCGCCTGCATCTGAAGCGGAAGCGTTGCTGTATGTTACGTGCACTCCCTCAGGAACGCCGACCAGCCTGACGCTCTTTTTGCTTCCGTCATAAGTGAAAGCGCTTGTATAATCCCATACCGCTCCGGTGATGTCCGGATCTGCCTTGCCGATGCTCCAGGAATAACCGAGCGGCTTCGGAGGCAGATAGTTATCGGTATCTACAGGTGTGAAAATTGCTTTCGCGTAGTATCTGCCGGCATTGTGATACTTGTTGAATGCATACTCAACCGTCACATCGTCTCCGAGATCGCTGATGATCTCTACGGTCTTGTCGGTGCCGTCATATACGAAGTCAGAGCAGTCAGTCCATTCGATGTCTGTCTTTTCGATCGGAGCTCTGTTGATTGCCCAGGTGCAGCCGCTCATCTCAGGTACTTCATAGTTGAGCGGATCGCTCGGGCTGAGTGTCGCTGTAGCTATGTATTTGCCTGCATCGATCTTGTGGTTGTCCTGATATTCGACGTTGATTCCTTCAGGCAGTCCCGCAAGATAAATGCTGTGTTCCCTGCCGTCATATGTGAAAGCCTTGTCGTAATCCCAGTAAGCATCTGAGATGTCCAGTCTCTTCTTGTTGATCTTCCACTGGCAGTCAGCCGGCTGGCGCGCATACATATTGTCAGAATCATATTCGAGGACAGCATGGGCGTTATATACGCCTGCGTTGAACGCGCTGGCATTTTCGTAGTCGATGTGGATACCTTCAGGCAGTCCTGTAAGTTCTACTTTCTTGTTTTCGCCGTCATATGTGAATTCACCGGTATAGTCCCACTTGACGCCGGACATATCCAGTACTTTTTTCCTGATCGTCCATGCAAGAGTCATATCTTCCGGAGTGAAGAAGTTGTGGGTATCCGGATTGACGAACAGAGCGACAGCCTGATAGTCTCCTGCGGAGATGCCGCTGCTCCCTCTGTATCTGACTTCGAGTTCTTCCGGAACGCCGGTCAGTTCGACAGTATGTGTCTCTCTGTCAAAATCAAACGGTTTCTCATATACCCATCTGACAGCTCCCATGTCGTATGAGGCTTTGGTGATCTCCCACTCATACTCAACAGGACCGGACGCTTTATAGTTTCCGATCACAGAAGCTCTTGCAAGATACTTGCCTGCAGGAGTCTCCTCTGCGCCGTCATAAACAACTTCGGCGTCTGCAGGCAGATTGAGGATGCGTACGGATTTAGGCTCACCGTCATAGACGAATTTGTCATATTCCGACCACTCGAGTGACAGAGGATCGATAACGGAGCGCTCTATCTCCCACACGCACGGTGTTATATCTGCCGGTTTCTCGTAGTTGACAGCATCGAAACCAAGCGTTGCAGACGCAGTATAGATCCCAGCATTGACTGCTTTGTTGTTTTCATACGAAGCTGTAACTCCTTCCGGCAGACCTCTGAGCCTGATCTCCTTGGCCTCGCCGTCATAAATGAATGCATCTGTATAATCCCAGCGTGCCTTGGACATATCGTAGACAGCCTTTTTGACCGACCACTCATACTCTCTCTGCAGAGTCGGCTCGCTGAAATTGTCTTCATCGTATATGAGTCTGACTCTTGCTGTATATGTACCGGCGTTTACTGCTGAGTTGCCTTCGTATTCTGCGCTCACACCTTCCGGAAGACCTTCAAGCCAGACGTGCTTTGCGCTTCCGTCATATGTCATGTCAGGTTCTTCTGACCAGCGTACTCCGGACATGTCCTTGGCAGCCTTCTTGATATGCAGCACTACCGGCTCAGAATATGACTTGCCGACGCTGTTGGCAGCGCAAAGTCTGACGAGCCAGCCGTCGCATGTTGCCGGCAGGATCGTGTTGTGACTTATAGCCTTCCAGCTGCCGTCCTCTCCGTCAGGACTGATCTCCAGGAAACCTGTTACATTAGGATCTCCTGCGGAAACGATCTCAGGAAGCTCGAACGGTATCGGCTGTCCGTACGCGAATTCATCCACCGGACGCACTTCCCCGATCTCAGGTGCGCTAGCCCAGATTGCATAGAGATCCATGTCTTCGTCTATACTATTGAGTTCCTGCTCCGGTTTGAACATCCTGCCTGTTCCGTCGGTCTCTGTATTCCATCCGAGGAAGACGAGGTTCTCGCCCGGGATATCGTACATGAGATTTTCGATGACATATCTGAAATCCGGAACGCTCTTTCTCTCAACAGAAACATCTCTGCCGGCGTTCTCATGGTATCTGATAACGCATCCTTCAGCGGAGATGACTCTCGCGCGTCTGTACTTTCCGGCTTCTTTGACTGCCAGTCTGTCGCAGGAGGTGCTCCCGTCACCATTCAGGCTGAAGTTTTCGCCGAGAAGTATGTCTGTAAGTCTCGCGCATTTTGCAAACATCCTTGTCATATCGCTGCATGAGCGGGTGTCAAAAGAGGATATGTCCAGTTCTCTGAGTCTTGTGCAGCCCTCGAACATCGAGTGCATGTCAGTGACTCCGGTAGTATCCATTCCGCTGAGATCAGCTGCTCCGAGACCTTTGCATCCTTTAAATAGCTCTGCAAGAGAAGCGCCTTCAGGAAATGTCACCTCACCGATGACTGCCGCCTCAGTGATGAGCCCTCTGTAGCTTTCCCACGGGATCTTTCTTCCTTCAAGGCTTTCAGCCTCTCCCCCGTTGATGAACAGCCTGCCGGTCTCATCGATTCCCCACAGACACTCTCCCCACTTGTCTACTTTGATGAAGTTTTTTTCCATAGCTGTTTTCCTTATCTATTGATAATGTATCGCAGTACGCGACCATAGGTAACATAAATATACATAGTAGATTATATAATAACAGCTCCATAAAATGAAGAGAAAATAAAAGCATGTTCAGTCCCCGGCACATAAGCAAACAGGAAGACGAAATCCTGAATGATTTTCGTCTTCCTGTTATTGTTACATGTCACTTCAGCTTTTCAGCTGAATCTCCATCCTGAAGCCTATAGACTACTGGTCTTCTCTTCTCTTTCTGCGGGCTGTATAAACAATGCCTGCAGCTGATCCTGCCAGAAGGAGGA
>ONHU01000020.1 GCA_900317675.1 uncultured Eubacteriales bacterium | reverse complement strand
CTGACATCAGTGACTGCAGGATATTTCCTCATCATGATGATGTCCGTATCTCCGAGGCGCTTTGCTATATTCTTAGCCATATCAAGGCAGTTGCCCGTTCCTGAATAGCAGAAAATCACGTTCTCTTTCATGTCTTCATCTCCCTTTTAATTAACAGATGGTCAGCTTTATCAATGATCTACTGTTAGTTATTATATTGATTCCGTCACGCTTCTGCAATAGCGCGAAAAAAAGCGGACAGTCCATCTGCCCGCGTTTCTCTCGTTTCTGTATATGTCACAGATCACAGTCTGTGTTTTTTGGTAGCGCCCTTGATACGGCTCAGGGCTCTTGAGAGTTCTGCTTCTACCATTGCGTGATCACGGTTGCTGTTGGTGCGTTTGAGATCTTCTCTGGCTTTCTCCTCTGCTCTTCTGGCCCTGGCTTCGTCGATATCCTCAGGACGCTCCGCGGTATCCACCAGCACCATTACCTCTCCGTTCTCCACCTTGAGAAGCCCATTGGAGACAACTATCGTCTGCTTTCCGCTGAGACCTGCCTCCTGTGCGGACTTTCCCGCGGGAACAAATTCAAGGGAACCCGGAACCACAGCCATGATGAGATTGGAATGCTGCGCAAGAATACCGATACTTCCCTCTGTCGTCGGGAGCGTGATACTCTGCGCCTGTCCTTCATAGATCATATGATCACTGGCCATTATCTGTAGTAAAAAAGTTGCTTCACTCATAATTCCTCATCCCTGAAAGCCTCTATTCCTCGGTTTTCATCTTTTCCGCTTTGGCGATAACATCCTCTATTGTGCCGACATTGAAGAATGCTGCCTCAGGATATTCGTCCATTTCGCCTTCGACGATCGCCTTGAAGCCCTTGACTGTCTCACTGACAGGAACGTAAACGCCCGGCATGCCTGTGAACTTCTCAGCAACGTGAGTAGGCTGGGAGAGGAATCTCTGGATCTTTCTGGCTCTGTATACTGTGTCCTTGTCCTCATCTGAAAGCTCGTCCATACCGAGTATAGCAATGATGTCCTGAAGTTCTGCGTATTTCTGCAGTATTTCCTGTACCTTTCTTGCGACCTCATAATGCTCTTCGCCTACTATGTCGGCCTCGAGTATACGCGATGTTGAATCAAGAGGGTCGACAGCCGGGTAGAGTCCCTGCTCAGCGATCTTTCTTGACAGAACAGTCGTAGCATCGAGGTGGGCAAACGTCGTTGCCGGAGCAGGGTCTGTCAGGTCATCCGCAGGTACATATACAGCCTGAACAGATGTGATCGATCCCGCCTTTGTCGATGTGATACGCTCCTGGAGCGCACCCATCTCAGATGCAAGTGTAGGCTGGTATCCTACAGCTGAAGGCATACGGCCAAGCAGTGTGGATACTTCAGAGCCGGCCTGTACAAATCTGAATATATTATCGATGAAAAGGAGCACGTCTTTGTTCTCCTCATCACGGAAATACTCTGCCATTGTAAGTCCGCTGAGTCCTACTCTCATACGGACTCCGGGAGCCTCATTCATCTGTCCGAATACCAGAGCTGTTTTGTCCATTACTCCGGCTTCGTTCATCTCCTTCCACAGGTCGTTTCCTTCTCTTGACCTCTCTCCTACTCCTGTGAAAATCGAATAGCCGCCATGCTCCATTGCTACGTTGTGGATCAGCTCCTGTATCAGTACGGTCTTGCCTACGCCGGCTCCGCCGAACAGTCCGATCTTTCCGCCCTTCGGATAAGGTTCGAGCAGGTCAATGACTTTGATGCCTGTCTCGAGGATCTCTACAGACGGGCTGATTTCGTCAAATCCGGGAGCTTTCCTGTGTATAGGAAGGGTTTCTGTATCCTCAGGCACGGCTTCACCACCGTCAATCGGCTCACCGAGAACGTTGAACATCCTTCCGAGGACATTTTTCCCCACCGGTACTCTGATAGCGTCTCCGGTCGCGGTAACTTCCATCCCGCTGCTCATACCTTCAGAGCCGGAAAGCATGATGCATCTGACCATGCTTCCGCCTATGTGCTGGGCAACCTCCATGACACGCTTCCTGCCGGATACATTAACAGTCAGTGCGTCATTGATCTTAGGAAGCTGGCCTTCTTCGAATTGTACATCTATTACAGATCCTGAGACCTGTACGATACGTCCGGTCATCTCAATTATCCTTTCGTAACTTATCTTTTCTTCTTCCTGAGGCTGCGCGCTCCGGAGGAGATCTCGGTTATCTCCTGAGTGATCGCGTTCTGTCTCAGATGGTTATATTCAAGTTCCAGATTTGCAAGCAGCTCACTGGCGTTTTCATTGGCCGAATCCATAGCCATCATCCTTGCATTCTGCTCAGATGAGTAACTGTTGACCAGTGATGAATAGATATATCCTACCAGATATGCGCGAATGCTCATTTCGAGAACGGTCTCAATGTCAGGTTCATACTCGAATACCGTTGAAGCATCTTTGTCAGTCTCATCACCTTCCGGGACGAAGTCATCTCTGTCAAAAGGGATCAGCCTGTCATGAGTCGCTGCACCCGGACTCATTCCGCCGGTATACTCTGTATAGCAGACATAGATCCTGTCAAAATCTCCCCGGTCAAAGTCCTTAAGGATCTCCTCGGTGATATCACGAGCCATCGCCAGTGACGGAGCGTTCATAGAATGCTGAAAGTCCATTGCTATATTGCTTCCGTGCCCTTTGAAAAATCTCCATCCGTAGTCACCGACTATGTACAGCCGGTACTCATCGCTTCTGTCGATCAGCTCCAGAGTCTCTCTGATAACATTCTGATTGTATACTCCTGCAAGGCCCTTGTCCGCGGTGATGACCAGTATAGCGTTACGTCCGCCCTTCTGGTTCTCATCAACAGCAGCATCATAATATCTGCTCTTGAGATCAGTACCGACAGCAAACATTCTGCGTATCTCTTTTCTCATCAAGGCGAAATACGGTCTTGTCTGCTCAGCGTCACGTCTCGCCTTGCGCATCTTGGTCGAAGAGATCAGATACATCGCATTCGTGATCTTCTGGGTATCACTGACGCTTTTTATTCTGTTTTTAATCTCTTTGGTAGATGCCATCAGTCCTCCGGGTCATCATTCCGCAGATCTACCATTTTTTGCGGTATTCTGCTGAAATATCTATGATTGTTTCTTTGAGCTCGTCATCCAGCACGCCTGTAGTGTCGATCCTGGTGCAGATATCCTGATGAACGGACTCGAATTCTTCGATCAGACCTTCTATAAACGGTGTGACCTGATCCACACTGAGACCTTTCATCGTGTGTGCCAGAGCCATGACCAGTGTGATTACCTGCTCATGCTGACTCTTAGGATGATACTGCTTCTGTCTGAGCATTCTCATAAGACCCTGTCCGTATTCGAGCTGCGATCTCGTCTGTTCGTCAAGGTCTGACGCGAACTGAGTAAAGACTTCCATCTCGCGGTACTGCGCCAGATCGATCCTGAGTGTTCCGGTCGCCTTCTTCATCGCCTTTGTCTGGGCTGCTCCGCCTACACGGGATACTGAAAGACCAACATTGACAGCCGGTCTCTGTCCTGCGAAGAACAGGTCTGATTCAAGGAATATCTGTCCGTCTGTGATGGAAATGATATTGGTCGGGATATATGCGGAGACATCTCCGGCCTGTGTCTCTACGATAGGAAGCGCCGTGATCGAACCGCCTCCGGTCTCATCTGACAGTCTGGCAGCTCTCTCGAGAAGCCTTGAATGCAGATAGAAAACGTCTCCCGGGTATGCTTCGCGTCCCGGGGATCTGTCGAGAAGCAGCGACAGAGCGCGGTACGCGACTGCGTGTTTTGACAGGTCATCATAAACGATCAGGACATCCTGGCCCTTGTTCATGAAATACTCAGCCATAGCGCATCCTGCATACGGAGCTATATACTGAAGCGGAGCAGGATCGCTCGCGCTTGCGGAGACGATGATGGAGTGGTCCATCGCTCCGTGTTTTTTGAGGGTCTGCTGTATCTGTACTACAGAAGAATTCTTCTGCCCTATAGCAACATAGATCGTGATACAGTTCTTGCCATTCTGATTGATCATAGCATCGACAGCGATAGCTGTTTTTCCTGTCTGCCTGTCGCCTATGATAAGCTCTCTCTGTCCTCTTCCTATCGGGAACATTGAGTCGATCGAGAAGATACCTGTCTCAAGAGGGGTATCTACCGGCTGACGGTCAATGATGGATGGGGCAGGAGTTTCTACCGGCATGTATCCGGATGCTTCGATTTCTCCAAGACCGTCAATCGGTACTCCAAGAGCATCCACGACCCTGCCGAGGAATCCTTCGCCTACAGGAACGCCTGCAGTCTTGCCGGTTCTCCTGACGCTTGAGCCCTGAACGACATCCTCATCATCGTTGAAGAGCACGCATCCGATCTCGTTAGTCCGGATATCCTGGACCATTCCCCTGACTCCGTCACTGAAGAGAAGGATCTCTCCGTATGTAGCCTGATCAAGTCCGCTTACGGTAGCGATACCGTCGCCGACGGTCTTGACTTCACCGACCTGTTCGGCCATAGCTTCCGGTGTCCATGACTTGATGGTCTCTTTCAGAAGCGGAATGATATTTCCGTTATTCGCAGGAACTTTAACCAGGGTATCACGAAGCTGACGGAATCTGCCTCCGACAGACCAGTCATACACATCGTTTCCGGCTTCCAGCCGGAAGCCTCCCGGAAAGGCCTGGGATTCGACCCATTCAAGCGACACGCCTTCGCCGTATTTGTTCTCTAAGAATTTTTCAAATCTCGCGGACTGTTCCTTGTCCGGCCTGACAGCCGAATAGATCCTTGCCGTGAGCTTACTGACATCTGAGTTCATATATGACCTCTGTTTCTTATGTTTCTCAATATGCTTCAGCGATCCGTTTTACGGCAGCACATTACTGTGCCTCTGCAGCATCAAGGAACTGATCGAAGGCATCCGAAGCAGACTGCTCGAGTGTGAGCTTTTCCATTGCGCCGGTGACCATCTCTGTGATCTCTTTCTGTGCAGACGCTATTATTTCATCTTTTTCCCTGTTCGCCTCAGTGCGTGCATCGCTTACTATCTTTTCAGCTTCTTCCTTAGCCTGAGCGAGCTGACGTTCACGCTGCTCTGAGACTTCTTTGTTCATATTAGCTCTTTCGGTTCTGGCCTCTTCATCGAAGTTCTTTACCTTCTCATCATAGGCTTCTTTGCTGGTCTGGGCTTCGCGAAGAGCATCCTCTGCCCTTTTGTCCATATCCGCATAGTAATCTGTCCTTTTCGCCATAAAATCCTTGACCGGTTTATAGAGCAGAATGTACAGAGCACCGAAGAGAATCGTGAAGTTGAACAGGTGCAGCATGATCTGCTGCAGATCTATATTAAGTGGTATACCTGTCATCTCTTATATCTCCATATGCTGATCAGCAGTTACAATACGAATATTATCAGGATTACAACGAGCAGAGCATAGATGATCGCCGTCTCGATAAATACAAGTCCCAGCATGAAATTCGTACGTATCTTCCCGTCTGCCTCCGGCTGACGTGAAATACCTTCCGCAGCCTTTCCTCCGGAAATACCCATACCGATGCCGCCGCCGCATGCAGCAAGTCCGATCGCGATTCCTGAAGCGATAGCCTTGAGCCCTGTCGTGTTGTCTGCCTCTGCTGCAACTGTTTCAGTCTGAGCCGCTGCTCCGGTGCTGTCGCCTGAAGCCGCGAAAGCTCCAATCGTTGCGATCGTACCCATGATCAGTATGACTGCGCCGAGTATGATTGCCAGTCTTGCGAGTTTCTTTGAGTTTGCCATTTCAGTATCCTCCGTTTAATTATTATGCTGCCGCAGCCTCGGCAGGCTCCGCAGTTTCAGTGCTTGTAATAGTTTTTTTATTCTTTCTGTGCCTCTTCTCCTTTGGCGGCTTCGGAGTATTATCAGAAACCTGCCCGTAGAAGAGCGATGTCAGCATCGTGAGTACATATGCCTGTATCAGAGCATGCAGCAAAGTGAACAGCACTCCGACCAGTACAGGCAGCACATAACTGAGTGACGAATAGTAGTAAACAAGTTCAGTAACAAGTGCTCCTGAAAGCAGGGCTCCGAAAAGTCGGAAGCTCAGTGAAATAGGCAGAGAGTACTCTTTGAGAGTTTTGCCGATTCCTCTGACGCCGTTTCCTGCGATTCCTCCTGACATAATGACCAGATATGACAGGCAGCCCATCATGATGGCGCCGTTGATATCCGACAGCGGAGCAGGAAGCGAGATCGAAACACCATTTGTCGTTACCGCCTGCACCCCGAAAAGCTCAAACAGTGTGCCGGTAAAGATGTAGGATCCTGCAGCAAAGATATATGCTCCGAGGAATCCGTTGATCTTGGAATTGCCTTTCGCCATATTGTCAAACAATCCGACAGCTGTCTCAAGGACAAGCTGGAATTTACCGGGCACCATTGTGAATTTCGGTATGAAGAATATCCTGCAGATCAGCGCAAAGACGATCATTATACCGGAAACAATGACACCTGCCAGAAGTCCCGGATTAACTTCCATGCCCAGCAGGCTGACCTTATTGATGTCATGCAGCACGGCATCACGCATCACCTCCTGGATCGTTTCTTCTTCACCTGACCCTCCGCCGGTCAGGATCGCACCGACCATGAATACAAGAGCTATAACAGCAAAAATCAATGCCGCCTTGCGTTTCTCCTGTTTGCTCATTCGCAGCACTCCCTTTCTGTATCTTTTCTAAAAAAACTGTCTTGCTACGTATCGTTTTACGATCAGTCAAGGCAGTTTTGTATCTTCAGACAACTAAAGCCGTCCGGCTGTATTATTGTATTAAAAAAACCTCATTAAGTATAGCACTCCGGCAAATAAAATCAATACCCCTTGCTTCCCGTGTTTTTCAGTGATCATGAAAGAAAAACACGTCTGTTATTGTCTGCGATTATCTCGATCAATTAGTTCATTCTTATGCTGAGAGTGTGCTATAATGAATGCAGTATGCAGCCTTTTACTATTGGGAGGAAAAATATGAAAAGAATCGCAGTACTCACAAGCGGCGGAGATTCGCCTGGAATGAATGCAGCTCTCAGGGCTGTGGTAAGATGCGGCATTGCCTATGATATGGAGGTATATGCAGTCCACAGTGGTTATGAGGGACTCATAGACAATAAATTTGAAAGAATGAGCCGCAGATCGGTAGCAGACATACTGCACCGCGGAGGCACAGTAATCAAGACAGCAAGGAGCGCGAGATTCCACGAGCCGGAAAACAGAAAGAAGGCATATGACAATCTTGCCAAGCTCAAGATCGAAGCTCTGGTCGTCATCGGAGGCAACGGTTCTCTGGCCGGTGCCCAGCTCCTTTCAGAAGAGACAGGAATACCGGTCATGGGTCTTCCGGGAACGATCGACAACGACCTTGCGTATACTGACTATACGATCGGATTTGATACAGCTGTAAACACTGTGCTGGAAGCCATCAGCAAGATCCGTGACACCAGTTCTTCACACGACAGAAGTACCGTTCTCGAAGTTATGGGCAGGCACTGCGGAGATATCGCTCTCTATGCAGGTATTGCCGGAGGAGCGGAAGTCGTACTCCTGCCTGAAGTCGAAATGCCGATCAATGAAGTTGTCGATAAAGTCAATGAAGGTATCGCAAGCGGCAAGCTTCACAATATCATTATCAGAGCAGAAGGCTACCCTGTCAGCTCCGCAGAACTGATCAAAACGCTTAAGAAAGAAACCGGTCAGGATGTCAAGCTGGTCGTGCTCTCATATCTTCAGAGAGGCGGATCACCTACCTTCCGCGACAGAATGCTTGCAACTGACTGCGGTATGATGGCAGTTGAGCTGCTTGCTCAGGGTATCACCAACAGAGCGATCGGTGAGGTCAACGGACAGATCGTACATCAGGATCTTGCAAAAGCTCTTAAGGCTAAGAGGACTCTCCGCGAAGAGCTGTTCCACGAGATCTCAGTACTGAGCAAATAATCAGATTTTTACCAAGTTAAAAATGGCGCCTCCCGGCGCCATTTTTCGTTTCTGAAATGATCGGCTTACTAAAGCACGCCCTTTCTGCGCGCCTCAAGATCCTCTCTGATGGCATCGCCCGTAGCAGCCGCGTTACGGCCTTCTCTGCTGGTTTCTTCGTTAATGCATGGATCGGCCGCTGCCTGTACATGTACATCTGCGCCTTTGTCAACCGGAACCGAATCTCCGATACCCAGAGATTCTGAGATCAGACCGAGGGTGGATACTGCCTTGGTTATGTCTGTCGGCATATAGATCTTGGTAGCTCTGCCGTCGGCAACATCTCTGAGCGCTTCGAGACCTTTGAGCCTGAGTACGCTTTCATCGATATGAGCCTCTCTGAGCTTTTCAAGACCGTCTGCCTGAGCCTCATACACAAGTCTGATCGACTCAGCTTCACCCTGCGCAAGAGCGATCTTCGCTTCTCTTTCTGCTTCAGCTGCAAGCACCTTGGCTTTCTTGTCACCCTCTGCTCTTGATACTACGGATTCCTGATGAGCCTGCGCTTCCAGTACAGTCTGACGTCTTTCACGCTCAGCCCTCATCTGCTTTGTCATGACCTCTTCGATTTCTCTCGGCGGATCGATGTTCTTGAGCTCTACTCTGTTCACCTTGATGCCCCATGGGTCAGTTGCTTCATCCAGGATGGCTTCCATCTGGGCATTGATCGTCTCACGGCTTGAAAGTGTGGTATCCAGTTCCATGCCGCCTATGATGCTCCTGAGGGTAGTCGCGGAAAGATTCTGGAGTCCGGCGATTGGATTCTCTACTCCGTAAGTGTACTTCTGCGGATCGAAGACCTTGGAGAAGACTACCGAATCGACCTTGACAGATACATTATCCTTGGTGATCACCGGCTGCGGCGGGAAGTCAAAGACCTGCTCCTTGAGCGAGATCTTGTTGACGATCCTGTCGATAAACGGGATCTTGAGATGAAGTCCCGCATACCATACAGTCTTGAACTTTCCGAGTCTTTCTATTATATAAGCATGTTCCTGAGGTACTATCCTTATATTGGACAGTATCAGGTAGATCACCAAAACAGTAATAATGATTGTAAATACATAACTCATGTGTATTATCCTCCTTATAGCATTGTCGTATTATCTCAGGTCCCTTCCGGTTCCGGCCGGTCAGTCTTCAAGCATCAGACGTATGATTTCTTCATCAGTCTGTTTCATCCCGCGTCTTGCAAGCTTTCCTACAGTCCTGATGGTGCTTTCAACACCCTTCTTGACGATACCGTCTCCGCCGAAGAATTCATTTCCTTCGTTGTACATTGCTACGCCCATGATACCGGCATCGACCGCTGATGCGATCTTGGCAGCGCAGCTCGCTTTGGCGCCGTCACATACGATGCCCGAGTCTATGGCGATCGCATTGACGACCGTGTGCGCGATCGCTTCATTTCTGCCTCCCTGCAGATAAGCGATGCCGGCTCCCGCACCGCATCCGGCGCTGACTGCTCCGCAATACGCGCTTAGTCTGCCGATTCCTGTCTTGAGGTGTATCGTTACCAGATTGGATACAACGAGACCCCGGAGCATTTCCTCATGGCTCTTGTTATTGCAGCGTGAAAAAACGACCACAGGAACACTGGCTGTGATTCCCTGATTACCGCTTCCGGAATTGATCACGACAGGAAGTTCGCATCCGTTCATACGCGCATCACTTGCCGCCGCAGCATAGCCTCTCATTCTGTATGTGATGTCTTCAGGATGGCTTGAGAGCAGCACCGAGCCGATATTGGCTCCGTAATTTCCCCTGAGGCCCTCCTCTGCGATCGCCATGTTATAGCTGACCTGACGCTCCAGAGTCTCCCTGACATCTTCGATATCTACTGAATCGGCAAAATCCACGATTCCTTCGATCGAAAGGCACTCTCTGTCTGTAAGACCGTCATCCATCGAAACTACTTCGCGCTCAAGGAGTACTTCGTTATTTTTCGTGATGCGCACGATATTGGTATGGAAATCCACGATCCTAACGCTCGCACTGTCATCGCCTTTGTATGCGGTGATGATGATGTCAAAGATATGGCCGTTATCGATATGCTTTACCTCGATCTCAGCTGATTTGAGATACTTGCCGATCTCTTTGATCTGCTCAGGAGTGACGTTTGATATTACTTCAAGCTCCGCTCCAGCATCGCCCGCAACAGCTCCTGCTGCAGCTGCAGCCTGTATACCTCTCAGTCCTCCCGTATGCGGGACAACTACGCTTTTTACATTCTTGATAATGTTTCCGCTGACCTCTGCAAGGATTTTCTCCGGCAGCGCGCCGAGGACTTCTGCTGCTTTTGCAGCGGCATACGCGATCGCGATCGGTTCGGTGCAGCCCATTGCAGGTCTGAGTTCTTCTTTGAGGATCTGTATATAATTAGTGTATCTGATATCGTTCTTATCCATAAATAATCCCCCGCTATTTCAGCATATATTGTCTGACGGATCATTGATAAAATAATGATCTATCTGATTATATCACCTCTCGCCTGAACTTGATACTTGACTTTGATATTTCCATGACAGAACTCACTCTGTCTGAAGCAGAACGGGGAACTATACAGCCGGTCACTAAAAAAACCAGACGCTGTTTTATTTCTTATATTTACCGATTGGTTTTCTGTGGTATATTTATTTTAGTAATAAATAATAATTATAGGATCTGAAAAAGGGGTAGGAGACAAAAAGATGCCACTGATCGTAGATAAAGATAAAGTAAGACTGGACATCCTCATGGCATTTGAAAGATGCATGGAGGATACACCGATGATGAATGTCTCTCTGAGAGATATTGCAAAAGAAGCCGGCATGTCCCATGCCAACCTTCTCAATTACTTCAGCAACAAGGATGATCTCGTAGTCAGCTATGTAAGATACGTCCGCGATTTTGTATCCGGGATCTGTACAGACTGGTTCTCGACTCACAGCCGCAAAAGATACAAATCCAACATCAATTATCTGAATTCATTTATGGCATACGTCACAGCAAACAGCTTCGGCGAAAACCGCCCGGGTGCGCTTGCGCAGATCTACGTCCTGACACATTACAACAAGGATATCGCAGAACTGGTCAAGGAAGAGTTTGAGCAGTGGCGAAAAGTAATGGAAGAGGCCCTTGTCAAAGTCTACGGCGATGAGGTCGGAAAGAAAGAGGCCGAGGCAATGGTCATACTGATCGTCGGAACTCTGATCTGTAATTACTGTGATGTCCATACAGGACGCATACAGGATAATATGATAAGTCAGTTCGGTCCGCTGATCGGTTCCTGATAAAAGCAAAGATCCGGATAATCCGGATCTTTTTTATTATCTTCCTTCATCGATTGCCCTGAAAGCCTCGAACAGCACAGGGAAGTCTTCGAGCTTCGGAAGCCTTATCCTTGCAAAGTTCCTGCCAAGCCCTGTAAAGTCAGCTCCTGATACGCACAGGACCCCTCTGTCGTAGAATTCCTGTTTCAGATCTGTATCCTCATCGTCATGCCAGAGCAGGAAGATAGATACGGTATCATAGGTCTGCGCTATATGAAGATGCCCTTTACCTATCGAAGCCTTGATCTCTCTTTTCATTCTGGCAAAGTCCGTAATGTTTTCCCATATGTGATATGAATGGCGCAGCGCCTCGCCTCCGAGCTCTCTGGCAAACTCGCTGACTGCGTAAGGATTGGTGATCTTGCGCATAGCCGCGATAACAGGTTTCGCCGCTACTATGTAGCCGATCCTCAGACCTGCAAGCCCGAATGCCTTGGAGAGCGTACGCATCATGATCATATTGTCATATTTCTCCAGGAACTTAGCTGCCGAATTCTGATTAGGCATGAAATCTCCGTATGCTTCATCCACGATCACTGCCGCGCCGCACTTTGCTGCTTTTTTGAGGATCTGCTCAACTGCGTAGCTGTCGATGATCTGCCCTGTAGGATTATTAGGGTTGTCGATATAGACAAGGCTTGTATCCTCATCGATCGCTTCGATGATCTCATCGGGATCTATCGTATAGTTGTTTTCCTTTCTGAGAAATACGGGTCTGTAATCCATACCGAGCATCCTGACTGTCATCTCAAAATCGGTAAACTGCGGAGCGATCCCTACTACTCTGGCGCCGGGTCTGTTGAAGATATTGCAGACTACGTAAATTGCCGCGATGCTTCCGTCAGTCATCAGAAGATTCTCAGGTTCCAGATAGAACTGCCCCTTCCAGTATTCGAGAAGACCGTCAAAAATAGCTGTGCTGTGCGGATAAGGGCCGAGACGGTTCATGTCAAAATTCTCTGCTGCTCTGAGCATCTCCGGGGGAAATCCGTACGGCGTGCATCCCTCGCCGCAGTCGATGCCGCCTTCAGGCAGATCGATGTGATCAGACGCATAGCTGACCTTATCAAGGTCCATCAGTTCTTTTCTCAGTTTCAGCTGCATATTATCCCATCCTTCTCTCTGCAGTCCCGGCACATGTCTCCGGGAGGCTGCTCTCTTGATTGCCACGTATATTATACACATAACTTCCCAAAGGTGCATCCTGAGGTTGTGAGTCTGACAGATTTGAGTTACATTTTATATATGGAAGGATTCACAGAAAACATACTTCAGCATACGGCATGGCAGACGGATGCCCCGGCAATGTTCGGCGGGCTCCATCTTATCCTGCTCCTGGTCATCCCTGCTCTGGCCGTCTCGGGAGCCAGGGCTGCAAAACGTCTGGATGAAGCAGAGCGCATCCGGCTCCTTTCATGCTGCGGATGGATCCTTGCAGTCATGGAGGTATACAAGCAGCTGTTCATTTTTCATATCGTCAGCGGCGGATCATACGACTGGTGGTTCTTTCCTTTCCAGCTGTGTTCTGTTCCTATGTATATGTGTATATTGCTTCCGTTCACATCGGAAAGATCCTCTCTTCGCGCTGCGATGCTGACTTTCATGACAGGCTATACCTTTATCAGCGCAGCCGCAGCGTTGATCTATCCAGAGGATTATCTGAGATCCTATGTGACTCTGACCGCCCATGGTTTCATGTGGCACGGTATCCTTCTGTTCATCAGCCTTACGATCGGCCTGAGCTGCATGTCTGATCTTTCTAAGCGGGGGATCCTGAGATCGGTTTCGCTGTATCTGATGCTCTGCGCGGCGGCAATCGGCATAAACATGTTCGCCGAGCGCGCCATAAGTTCTGCTCACGTGTCAGGCTACGCCGCGATGTTTTACCTGAACCCTTATCATATCTCTCCTCAGCCTGTGGTCGGCGCAATACAAGAGAGCGCCGGGATCCCTGCGGGACTGGCGCTCTATATGATGGCAGTAACTGCCGCCGGTGTCCTTGCCGATCTCGGGTTCAGGAGATACGCTCAGATGTCAGGAAAAAAGCCTTCCTGATCATTCATTCCTCCCTTGCCGGCGGATACTCGTTGCAGAGCAGTCTGTAAGGTTCTTCGTCTTCTTCTATTTCCGGGAATCTGTATACAGGCTTATAAAACCTGTTGTCTGTATTATCATCATTGCACTGTGACACTTCCCCTATCAGAACGCTTCCTGAGCCCGGAACTACATGGAACTCATGATACTGATGCGGCCACAGGGTAAGGCTTTCGCCGGGCAGGAGTTTTACCTCTGTTCCGGCAGGGACATAGTAAGATCTCCCGTCTGAATTGACCAGCACATCTGTATCTGCCAGTCCGCCCTCTCCGTCATCATTGAAGACCTGTATCAGCAGCGTGCCTCCCCCGCGATTGATGATGTCCTCCGACTTGACCCAGTGGAAATGCATGGGTGAGATCATATCATCACGCAGGAAGAGAAGCTTTTCAGCATATGTCTTTCTGTAGCGGGAATCATGCTGATTTCCGTTTCTGAGTGTGATCAGTCCCATGCCGACACTGTCAAAATCTCCAAGTCCGTAGTCAGTGATATCCCATCCGAGCATGTTATCGCGTATCTCGTCATATTCATGACCCTTCAGTTCCCACTCCTGCGGTGTCCATCTGCAGAAAGGAGGCAGGGCAAACCCGACCTCAGCGATCAGCTCTTCCATTTCTTTTATTACTTTATTGATCTCAGATCTCTTCATCTCTGTGCCTTTCAGCCAAAGCGCCTGTCAGCGTCAGTACTTCTTTTTCTTTTTCATGTTCAGATTGTATCCGATCACTGCTCCCACAAGACCTCCGATTATGTGAGACAGGTTGGAAACATCATCATGCAGGAAGATCCCTTCGTAGACCTGCTGTCCTATGAATATTACTGCGACAAGGATCACTGTGAGCGGTATCTCGCCTTCATTGAAGCCGGTAAAGGATGTGATAAGGATAAAGGCGAATACAACGCCGCTCGCTCCGCAGAGCGCTACGCCGGGGAACAGAAAATAGTTGATCAGTCCGGTAATCAGCGCTGTCGTCATGATCACTTCCACGATCTTTGCGGAACCGTATTTTTCTTCAAGCATCGGTCCCAGAAGAAGGATATACATCATGTTGCCGATATAATGACTCCATCCGGCATGACCCAGGACATGCGTAAAGAACCTTACATAGGTCAGCGGATTAGCCAGTGATGAGTGGTAAGTCACGAACAGAAGCTTATTGCTTGCTCCCAGTGTCAGATAGTTCGCAACCATCGCTCCGAAGCTTATGAATACAAACGCCAGTATCACCGGCGAATTGAAGGTGATTCTCTTTTTCATTTCTCCTCCGGTCCCGGAAACCTATACCGGTCTTCCATTAAGGATGTTTTCTATTACCTCTGCGATACAGGAGACAGTGTCGGAAGAAATCATCGTGACATCGCTCCTCCTGCTCTGCGCCAGCTCTCCCGCTGCTCCGTTTATATATGCGCCTGCTGCTGCTGCAAGCACAGGATCTTCAGCATTCACAAGCAGGGCTGACAGTATCCCCGAAAGGACATCGCCGCTGCCTGCTGTGGCCATGCCCGGGCAGCCTCTGTCTGCAGCAAGCACAGTGTCGCTTCCCGGACCTGCTATTACCGTTGTACTCCCTTTGAGCAGCACGACCGCGTCCAGCTCTTCCGCAAGCGCTTTAGCCGCAGCTGAAGGATCGCGCTTAGCCTCCGCGATGCTCATTCCGGACAGCCTCGAAAATTCTTTTAGATGAGGTGTCAGCACAAGCCGAGCGCGGCAGCTCCGGATCATTCCCTTGTCCAGACCCGCCATAGCATTCAGTCCGTCAGCATCAACGATGAGGGTGCTGCTGCAGGTTCTGAGCAGGTATTCAACAGCTCTGACCGTCTCTTCGGACAGACCCGATCCCATGCCGAAAGCAATGCAGTCATACCGGCTGCAGAGATGGGCGAACTCTTCTTCGCAGAATACAAGTCGGCCGTCCTCGTCACTGAGCGGATACAGTGTCGGTTCAAGTATCTGCGGCGCGATGAGCGGGCAGATACTACGGGGAGCAGCGACGGCAGCAACGCCTGCCCCGCTCCGCATCGCGGCATTCGCCGCTGATGACAGGGCCTGCGCAGCAAGCCTGATCGCGCCGCTGTACATAATAGAGCCACCGATCAGAGCGACGTACCCGAAGTTTCCTTTATGACAGTCAGCAGGTCTTGCGGGAAAAACCGTCCTGACCTGATCAGCCGTAATGTATTCAGTCTTCATATCTTTCCTCTGAATCCATTTTCACAAGATCATATATCAGCGGGTCTCTGATCAGATGTTTCCACACTGTCAGAGTCGCCTTGATAAAATCTTCATCCAGTTCTGTTTCTTCTTCTATCATCGGGCAGCAGTAAGGAAGATCTGTGTCGTTCCATACCAGAGTCAGTTCTCCCTCCTCCGTAAGGTGAGGCGCCAGAGGAAAAGTCCTGCACTGTATCGGTCTCATGCTGCGAGGGCAGAAAGGCGGCTCCTTGCAGCGTATCCAGTTGACCTTTCCGTGCCACGAATCCGGAAAGTCATATTCTTCTGTACTCTGTGTGTGCCAGGTGAGCCAGTCAGCATTTCTGTCATGGATCTTTTCTTCTCCCGGAAGAAGGTATATTCCCATGTCTTCTTCAGATGCTGCCGTGCAGCACACAGAGCCGCATATGGTCCCGCAGTCAAACGGGACCGGCGATACGCGGTCCAGAAGTCTGTATATGGCTCTGTATGTCCTGCTGCGTGTTTTCCCTTTGATCATAACTCTCTTGAACGGTTGGTAGCATCGACGACTGCGCGCATGACAGCATGGCGGAAGCCGCCCTCTTCAAGCGTTTCAACACCTTCGATCGTAGTTCCTGCCGGCGAAGAAACCATATCCTTAAGCGCTCCCGGATGCATGCCTGTTTCAAGGATCAGTTTCGCTGTTCCGAGAACCGTCTGAGCAGCCATCTTCATAGCAACCGGTCTGGTCAGTCCCTGCTTGACGCCTCCGTCAGCAAGAGCCTCGATGAACATCGCTGCATAAGCCGGGCCGCCGCCGGACAGACCGCAGATCGCGTCTATGTCGTATTCTTTTACCCACTCTACAATACCGATAGATTCATACAGCGATACTGCGAAAGCTTTTTCATCTTCGGTAAAATCTGTCTCTTTGCAGAGTCCGAATGCCCCTTCAAATACCAACGCAGGGGTATTAGGAAGAAGTCTGAGTATCCTCGGCTTGCTTCCGTCAATAGCATTCTTCAGTCTCTCGATGCTGACTCCCGCAACGATTGACATCATTGCCTTGCCCGCCAGAGCTTTCCTGCAGAGTCCGAGCGCTTCTTCCATCTGCTGCGGCTTCACTGCCAGCAGTATGATATCTGACTCAGCGCAGAGGGCTTCATCATCAGCCGAAATGCGCAGACCCAGTTCAGCCGCCTCAGCGTTTTTTGCATCGAGTATGTCATAGACATTAACATCTTCTTTTCTGAGTGTCCCCCTTTTGAGAGCGCCTCTGACTATAGCGCCGCCCATATTTCCGAATCCGATAACTCCGAGTTTCATGGTCTCTATTCTCCCTTCTGTTATATTCCCGTATCCTGTTTGCTGTTATACAGACTGAAAGTCTGCAGGCGAGTATTCGAGCATAGCATCGTAATCCTCCTGCCCGAATATTTCAATATAATCCCCGACAGCTTTGTCGATAATCTGCTTAGATTCATCCGGAAAAGCTTTGCAGATCTCATCCGTGACCGCGCAGAAGATATGCGCTGTATGATAGGCGAAATCTTTCATCGCATCTGTGCCGAGCTCGGCTTTTTTCTCAGCGATCCTGGCCTGATCATCACTGCTGAGCGGAAGTCCCCAGTCAAAGCGGCATATCTCTCCGCCCCAGCTCATTGCCTTGCTTACAGGCGTGCATACCGCGCCGCATCCGAAGCCTCCGCCAAAACCCTCGTACACAGCCGCATCGACATTGACACAGTATTCGCGGCCGTATTCGAGTATGTCGTATTTCTTCCATGCCTCGCACCATGCGCATTTACTGATGTATGTTATAAGTGTAGGTTCTGTGCGTTCCGTTCCGAATTCCATCTGGCCGGGATAATCCGGTTTCCATTCTCCGTATGCCTGGTTGGTCCACAGGCAGACCGGATCGCCGTTGTTTCCGGCACGCGCAGCCATCCTTGCTCCGCGCTCCCTGCCGTACCTCTTCATTCCCTTCTGTATGATCTCTCTTCCCTCTTCGCCTTTTGCAAGCACAGTATACTTGCAGAGAAGAGCGAACATCATCGCCTGATTTTCGATCTTCATATTCCGTTCCTTTCTGTAAATCATCTGCAGATGAATGCGACAGATATGACCCTGCCGGGAATCCCTTTTCTGATAGTCAGTATAGCACAACCATCAATTAACTTCTTGTGTAATGACTCAGATAGCAATATAATTATTAAGTTATAAAGAAGATATTGTATTAATACAGGGGTATTGAATAATGGAAAACAACCAGCGCACATATACAGATCACGAATACCGGAACATCAAGCAGCGTGAGCGTGAAGTCATTTCACAGATGCTTAATGAACTCAAGGAATCCAAAGACCGCAGATATCTGTACAAGGACAAGCATGTCGTTACAGATATCAAGGATATGCTCGCTTATTCTGCGGAGAACCATCCTGATGATCCGCTTTTCAAGCAGAAATACAGTTCCAAACTGCCTTATCAGGAGATCTCATTCAGACGCGTATATGAAGACGTGAATGCTCTGGGCACTTCTCTTCTCGGTCTGGGTCTCAAGGGCAAGCATGTCGGCGTCATCGGACGTAATTCCTCTGAATGGGGAGAATCCTATCTTGCGGTCATTGGCGGTGTTGGTGTAGTGGTTCCTCTTGACAGAGAGCTCAACGAAGACGAGCTCCATCAGCTCACGATCAAAGGTGAACTCGAAGCTGTCCTGACCATGAACAACAAGTACTACGAGATGTTCAAAAACATCAAGGCGGCCGGAGACACTCAGCTTCGCTATGTCATCAATGCGGATATGGAAAAAGATGAGTCAGTCGAAGATGGTCTGCTCTCTTGGAAGGCTCTTCGCGAGCAGGGCCGCAAGAAAGTCTGGAACGGCGACCGCAGCTATATCGATGCGCGTATCATCAATACCGATCTTGCTGCGATCCTCTTCACTTCCGGTACGACAGGAGTCAGCAAGGGAGTTATGCTCAGTCACAGGAACCTGCTTCTTGATGCGATCCTCTGCCAGTCGATGTTCGAATGTCATCCGGGAGACACATGTTTCTCAGTCCTTCCGATGCATCATGCATATGAGTGCACCGCTACATTCCTGACATGTGTATACAGCGGTGCCAGCATCGCTTTCAGCCGCGGTCTTAAATATCTGCGCAAGGACATTCTCGAAGCTAAGCCGACGATCATGCTTGCAGTCCCTATCATCATCGAGAATTTCTACAACAGGATATTCAGGAGCCTGTACGATCAGGTATCTGATAAGATCCTGCTCAAGCTTATTCTGGTCAAGACTGCCGAAAAGCATATACGCATCAGACTGCCTAAAAAGATCAGGTCCCAGATCCGCGAGGTCTTCGGCGGCGAGCTGAGAGCCATCATTTCCGGAGGAGCAGCGATAGACAGCAAGATACTCGACTTCTTCTGCGATCTTGATATCAACGCGCTGCAGGGATACGGACTTTCAGAGTGCTCCCCTATCGTAGCGCT
>ONHU01000010.1 GCA_900317675.1 uncultured Eubacteriales bacterium | reverse complement strand
GCCCTCTACCGGCTGTCCTGAACGAAGACCGATCGAAAAAGCAAACCAGAAAACGAACAGCGTGATCATCGGCTTGATCAGCGCCCATGCCCATCCGAGAGCGGCGCCTCTGTAAGTCTTGATCAGATCAGACTTTGCCAGATTGAAGATCTGCTCCTTGAACGATATGTGTTCATTAATAATTGTTTTTATCGTTTCCACGTTATTTTATGATTCTCCTGTACATCCCTTTGATTCTGCGTTTGATACCAATCTTGTTTTTTACTCTCTGAACATTCTCCATCCTCGTGAGAATACCCTTTTCTGCCGCTTTGTCTATAAGAGGCTTCATTCCCTGATAGAAATTGATCTCCTGGATCAGGCCTCTCGAGTTTGAAACAGCGCGGTCTTTGAGCATGGCGTCAGCAAAGATCCTGAACACTTCAAACTGATATTCTTTGTCCTCAATCAGATCCTCCACTACAGCAGATGTGAAGAGTGTGAACGGACTGGCTCCGTTAACTATGATCCAGTCATAATAATCATAGACTGCATTAGCGAGTCTTCCGTTTGTCACATCTTCTGTATCTTCTGTTTTTTCGCTGATGATCTGTTTCACCTGTTCGCTGTAATAGCTCTTGCCGTCTTCGATCTCGAAGAAACGGTCGGCCGATACATTAAGCGTGAAATCTTCTCTCTTGCGTATGTACCCTATATAGTCAGCGGTAAGGAGGCCCAGTTTTTCTCTGGTGATCTCTCCTTCCTCATCAAAACGCCTCAGTACCTCACGGTGCCAGACCTTATTGATGATCTCTCCGTTATAATAGTCTCCCAGGTAGCCCGGATTCAGAGCAATCTTAACAGGTCTGTTTTTCTCATTGGTGATCGTTGTCTGAAGTCTGAAGAAGATGACCGGGTGGATACGGGCTCTCAGAGACCCTGAGATCTCGTTGGTCAGCGCAAATCCCGGATTGCCTTCATCGAGCAGCATCAGATAGTCGTAGTCTTTTCTGTTGCATATGACCTCTCTGTAAATTGACCAGTCATCATAGGAGGACACTTCACAGAATTCGATATACGGATCATATCTGTCCAGCCAGGTCTTGATCCAGCCCAGTTCTTTGTGCCACAGTTTCTCCTCTTTTGTACCGCTGATCAGTTCCTTGTACTCACTGACTCTGTCCCTGAGGTGCTTCCTGTCAAAGTACTCTTTGTATTCTTCGCTGCAGCCCTGCGGAATGAGCAGATAGAGACTGGTTTTGACATATGCTTTTCTGAAGATGCAGCTGTAGACGTTTACGTATGTCTCCGGTGTCAGCTCCTTTACCTTGATAAACAGGCTGATCGCGAGTTTCTCATCAGCGACCTCTTCTTTGATCGCGTTGGTAACATCCTTTCTGGTAAAGTCTGTTTTGGTGAAGTATACTCTTGAGTCTTTTGCGCATGTCGCAATAGACGCGCCTGTTGATCCGAATGTAACGAGCCTGTCAAATTTCTGATCCTGATAATTGAAGACCTCTACCGGGAAATCCTTCGGAAGAACTTTAGCGTTTTCACTTCCGTATACCCTCGAATCATTTCTTTCAGCCGGATGCGGTTTATAGTAGACGTTCAGCCCGTCGTTATTTTCATTTCTGATTATTTTCCTGCACAGAAGATAATTTTCGACTGCGTTGCAGTATCTTGATCTGTCAAGCGGCTGTCCGAGATACAGTGAGCTGTTCCCGGTTATTCCCATATTTTCTACATCGAAAATATAGAGCAGCGCTTTCTTGAACTCTTCTTCATTCTGCGCGACGATATCTTTGTAGTCCCAGACAACCAGTTTGGATCTGTAGTATTCATCAAGATCCTCGAAGTCAGTACTGCTGATTATCTTTTTTACTTTCTCGTGCCTGTACAGCGGTTCCGGGTAATACCCTTTTTCGATAAAAGGCTCCAGCCTTTCCTTATCGCCTTTGAATCTGTGTATCCCTATCTGCTGCTGCAGAGAGCCATATCCGTCCTCGACCCCGACGATATTCTCGAAGTGATTGCAGATATAGTAGTAATGATACTGGAAATCATTATATACGAAAATCTCATCATCCTTGTCCGCATTTGCGAAATCCTCTTCATATTGAGGCTCCAGATACTTATCGAAGAGTGATGATCCTAATTCATCTATTACTTCTTCAGGCGCTTCGTAGGTTTTTCTGAGTTCCTTGACTAATTCCGGGAACTCTCCTCTCCAGGTGATGCCTCTCACCTCATTGAAAACGCCCGTTCCTGCAATCCTCTCAAGCAGTACCTCATCCGGATTGAGAAAGTCCATTGAAAAATACAGATTAGGCTTTTCATCAAACGTCAATGCCAGTGCAATCGAGTGCATCAGCTGATAATAAGTCATTGCTACCAGTGATTTCATATTTTTGACCCCTCATAGTTAAAATATCTAGATAAGTTCGTTGAATTTTTCTTTGAGATGTTCGTTTCCTTTTCTGACGAATTCATCTATGGCTTCTGCGTTTATAGATGATTCAAACTGATGGATATTCATTAATGTAGTCTTTGAATACAGATTCTGTATCCTGACATCGTCGCTTCCCATATATTCAAGGAAAGTTATGGCTCTGTCGCCGATATCTTCTCTTTCCTTCATGAGAGACGGATCCAGCATATATCTTTCGTACTCTTCTATCGTCTTCGGGAATACAAATCCGATCGGATAATCATAATGCCCCCACACGTCGGCGAGAAGGACTTTTTTGCCCTGCGCGGCGAACTCAAGAGAGCTTGTTCCGTTCCAGACCAGACCGAGATCCATGTATGGCGCAAGTTCCGAGTTGGTGAACATATCTTTATCAAGATAGATCACGTTTTCTCCCATATCGACGTCTATCAGAGAACTCAGATCATCGATTTTTTCAGAAGTAAAGATAAGATCTTTTCTTCCTTCATGCGGATGCGGTTTGATCAGAAGCAGCACCTTGTCACTGTTTCTGTTGGCAAAATCCACGGCGTGTGTTATCCATTCCCGCATGTCTGAATGGACGCAGCCTTTCGTATATTTTACCGCCAGATCTACTATTACTTTTCCGTTAAGGAGGAGGATCTTCCTGCCTTCGGACTTCGCCTGCCGGATCTGCCTGAGGGTCTCTTCTTTTGCCTCGTTTGAGTCCCTCATTCTGTCTCTGCTCCGCTGCGCCTCCAGATGCTTCTGCATTTTCTCACGGATCTCCGGCAGACGCCATCTGTTATTTTCATAATATCTCTCAAACCCTTCCGAAGTACCCAGGAAGGAATTCCTTGACTTCAGATTGCGCGTGAGGTTGAGCGCCGTTGCCGTCTCTGAGCGCGGGTCTGTAGCATTCAGAAAATAATTATCATACCCCGGCGAGGTGCAGATGTAATTCAGACCATTCCTGAATCCTTTTTCTTCACAGTATATACGGAATGCCGCTGCGTAATGGATATGCGGCGCATTGGAGATGAAATAGACTTTCTTTCCTCTGCTGACTGCCCACTTCTCAACGTTTTCAGCATATCTGAAGAAGGTATTGAACAATTTGATGAGCGAATTGGTTTTATATCTGACCCATGCATCAGTCTCATAATGAAAGCCGTATGTAAACTGATATCTGGAAATGATCTCAAATACCGGCTGATAGATATTCATTCCCCTGCAGATGATCCTTCTGCCCGGTATATCTATCTCTGTTCCGGAAATGTCATGATCCTGATAATGCCCGACATCTATTCCGTCATTCCACCATCCGTACAGCTCATAAAAATCATCCTCCGGGCTGCAGGAGTCCAGATGGATCTTAGGAGAAAACGCGTAGCATGGTATTCCCCTCCGTCTGGCTTCAAGCAGAAACGGCAATGTGACGGCGCCGTTCACCAGCGAATGTTCGTTGATGAAAATGAAAACCGAATCATCGACGCGTTCGGTCTCTGAAGGGATGACTTTTTTAAAGTTATCTCTGTAGGCTTTCCAGTAATTGACTTCCGGCCTCATCAGAAGCAGGGAATAGATATCCTTGTTCGCTATGAGTCGGTCCTCGAGAGAGGTCGCATGCTCTGCCACAGACCGGTAATGACTGACCGCATTGTCTATATCCGTCAGAAGAACGCCAAGGTCATAGTCTTTGTCAGCCATATTCTGTCTGATCCGGCTGATCTTATAGCCTATTGCAGCCTCGGCCGGTCCCTTTCCCGTGCGCTTTCTGGTTATCTTTTCTGCGTTTTGTTCCCGACCCTCGCAGAGTACTCTTAAAACATCTATTTCAGACGCATACTTTTTGGTGTATTCGCTCTCTCCAAGGGAATCAAGATATGCGCGGACAAGATCAATATGTTCATTATTGTAGCAGAACTCCCGGAACAGCTGGATGATCACAGGGGAAGGCATCCCGCTGAATCTCCTGCAGACATCCTCCAGCAATCCGCTGAATTCAGGGCTTTCCACCCCTGTCCTGCTGCTTAAAAGATATAGATGATACACGAAATCTGCCTTGTAGTTGAGTATCGTACACTCTTTTTCATAAGCTTCTGCGCATGAGGCAAAGAGATCCTCTATCCTTTTGAGAGACATTTTCCCGCAGTTGCAGGACAGGATCTGCACATACATCCTTGCCTTATAGCGTTCTCTGAATATGACATAGTACTGATCCAGCAGCTTCTCTGCATGCTTCACATTATGTATGCTCAGATTGGCAAGAATGAGCATAAGGATCACCTTCTGCAGATCAATATAGTAGAAACGGTTCTTGATAAGCTTCGGATGAGCGATAAACTCATCTGTGAACATTTCTATAGACTTATTGTCCGCCGACTCGTCCAGAGAAAGTCTCCCTTTAGGGTACAGAGTCATAAAATATAAATGCAGAGGCTGCAGCAGTTCATTGTTCTTCTCTTTATCTTTTGGCAGAATGAGAATGTCTGACATGACCTGCTTTTCATACGGGAAGCAGTCTCCTGCGTCATCCAGAGCAGACAAAACAGACAGAGTCTTTTTTATTCTCGCGATCGTCTTTTCGTTTTTCCTGTCTCTGATGCTTTTTTTGATTTCACGGATTAAGCCCATTTTGATCCTCACCCAATCAATTTGTGCTCTGTTTTATTGCTGAATAGATCTTGGCGCAGCTGTTCCTGTCATGATACCCAAGCAGCTCCTCGGTTCTTTTCAGGTATTCCTCTTTCATCCTGCAGTCCGAATGCATATATTCTATGATCCTGCTGACGACTTCTTCTTCCGTATATCCGACCTCACCGAATCCGTCCTCTTCATAATCGAAAGATCCGTATGAAACCAGGTGTTTTCCGGAAAAGAATTCTTCTCTGTCGAACTGCGCGTATATCACCGGTTTATGAAGGATCGCGAAGTCACATGCGGCTGACGAGTAGTCTGTCACCAGCAGCGCGCTCCTGCCTGCGATCTCATCATACGGAATACCGCTGCCTGTGATCTCAACTGTATCAGGAAGTCCGAACGCAGCCGCCGCGTCCTCTTTGAACGCCGGATGCGGCCTGAACCATATTCTGTAACCCATCCGCTCTGCTTCCTCTGCAAGCTGTCTGCTGCCCGCAAGGTTCCTGTAGAATCCGGCATATCTGCTTGAAGCAAAATCCTCAGATATCTTCCATCTTCCGTCTGCCTCATCCTGCCCTGTCACAAGATATCTTCTCCAGGTAGGCATGATGCAGATGATCTTTTCCTTCCTGTCGCTCATGGTGTCCCATTTCGGCAGTCCGGACACAAGCACAGACTCTTCCGGATATCCGTAGGATTCTTTCAGAAGCGCTTCCTTCTCCTGCTCCGTCGAAACGATAAAAGCAGATATATTCTGTTCATCTCTGGACAGCCATTTTGAGCAGTCTGTCAGCATCACACCGCTCTGCAGAAAGATGAATTCCGTAGTGTAAATCAGACTTCTCAGGATCTGTGTCGCGCGCTCATCCCGGTACCACGGGTTTCTGAAAATCATATCCGTCTGCGAGGCTATGATCTTACGCGCTCTGAGAAGAAGGATCCTGTGTCTGAAGGAACCCGGCTGCACCAGCCTGAAACCCTTCTGTGCGAGCCTTTTTGCGTCGCTGCAGTTTCTGTCGATCACGAAGTAATACTTCTCTCTGACTTTCTCCCGCTGCAGATAGTCATAGAAAGCTTCGCCGTTATCGCCGGCTTCATCGATCCGGTCAGACACGAGCCAGATCTCTGTGGAAGGATCGGTTCGCCAGAACAGACTGAGAAGTCTGTACAGTATACCTTTGAGACGGTATGGTTTTTTGGAGAAAACGATCTCTCCTATATTTCTCAGTTCCAGCTTCCATCTCCCGGCGTAGGAACAGCGGAAAAGACTCAGATGGTCTCTGAAGATCCTCAGAGCGTATCCGCTGCGGCAGATATAATCGTGCTTCTGATTCCGTTTCAGTCCGGAAAGCCTGCCGTAGGTGATCCTTTTGACCGGTATGACCCTGTCTCCTATCATGCTGACCAGCCTGATGTTGTTTCCGGTAAGAGCCTCTGTGATCTCAAAAGCTCCGCGGAACCGGATCTCTGTATAGGAATAGTCGCCTTCTTCTTCCTTTATTTCTTTTATTGTTCTTTCAAGCCCGAAGGTCCTGCTTCCCGAGCGGAGACATATGTCCGGTGTCTCTCCCTCAGGAGTCCAGTAATATCTCGCAGTTCCCTCAATAAAGAACTTCCCGCCGGAAATCCCTGTATTTCTGATCCTGCACTGATCCTGACCCATTTCTCCAAGGTCGAAGTCTCCCCAGGATCTCAGGTAACTGACAGTACCTTTTTCGTCTGTCTCTTCCCTTACGCAGATCCCCTCGGGATCAAGCGCCCGCGCGACCATGACTCTGATATCGGTCTTTACGATCCGGTCAAGAAGCTCCCTGAAAAAGACGGTTGTCTCTGCTGTCTTCCAGAAGTCGACGCCATACGGATGGATCATCCTGTGCCACGGCTTGCGGCTTCCGGCATAGTGCACGATGGCCACTTCGTCAGGGCTGATCATCAGATCTCTGCGAAGATAGTCCGGCAGATACATATTGTCGCCGTAATCCGTGACCATTCCCCATTCAGGACCGATGTAGTGGATATGTCCTGCGCACAGGATATTGACGACATCCTGATCGTGCTGTCTCCAGTTCGTCTCTGTTGCCAGTTTCAGGATCCCTTCGAGACTGAAAAGCTCTCTGAACCGGTCGAGGCTGAACAGGATCGTTCCTGCGATGATATAATCGTCCAGATTCGTCAGTCCGATCGACTTTCTGTATTCCGCAAAATCGCTTCCCGGTTTGTAGACACTGCAGATGCCCCAGTAATCACGGAGCGCTGCAATATAACTGTCTCCGATATCCAGATACAGCAGGTCTCCGACATCCCGCCTTACAAGCATATCCGCATCCAGATACAGAGCGTATCTGTAGCCTTTGCTCAGGACCCATGGTGCATAGAGCCTGTAATAGGTCTCCTCTGTCAGCGTCTCTCGGTTGGCGGTATAGAAATTGATCCCTGCGGTATATTCTGTCAGATCCAGAAATCTGACCGAGAGGTTTTCTGCTCCCTGAGCCATCCCGGCCACCATAGCCTGGTGCTCTTCTGTGATATCGCGGTGCATGATCACGATGTCATAGAATCTGTCTGCAGACATATGATCAGCAATGGATTTTATCATGACAGCAAGAGGCGCAATAAAACCGTCATTGGCAGAGAACAGGATGCATCTGTCTGTCCCGGCGAATGCAGGCTCAAAGAAGTATTCTCTTTTTGCGTTATTGTTCGTTTCTTGCATTTCGGATAACCGGCTCATATCATCTGCTGACGATCTCTGCTCCGGAGCATTTCACCACTTCGGTAATTTCGCTGTTGTCTCCGGAGAGATAAATGAACTTGCTGAAGTCAGTATTCAGAAAAGATCTCCTGAATTCGCGGCTCAGATACCGCTCTTTTTTTCTGCTGACAGACGGTCCTCCGCTGCCATGTCGCTCCGACCGCTTTGCCATATATTCTGACAGCGTCAGAAACAGCCTGCCGTTGATCCCGTATACCGGTCTGCCTACAGGCAGATTTCTGAGGTTGCCGATGTTGCTTTTCTTTCGCAGGGCAACTCTCGAAAAACAGATATAGTAATCAGTGTTGTCGTCAGGCTCGTTATTAAGACTTTCCAGGAATTCTGTCAGCGGCTGCTCCGCAAGATCTCCTGAATATACCAGGACTCTCTTTCTTTCTGCATAGACCCTGTGTTCTCTGCAGGTATCTGCTTTTTCAAAGATATGTCTTATGATCCTGTCCGCAGCATCGGCGTTATCGTAAGTGCAGTAGCACTCAAGAAAAGCTCTGTCGTCATAGTCTATGCTGCTCCTGAGTTCGCTTATCAGTCCGCTTACCGTCGATACTGCCGGGAAAGGTATTTCTACCGGCTGATCATACAGCCCCCTGCTGGCTGAATAGTCATCCTCATCATAGATGAATCTGACTATTTTGCGCCTTGAATTGGCAAAATCATAAAAAACGCTTGAATAGTCTGTGACCAGACAGTTGCATGCCGTCAGGAATTCGTACGGCTCGATATCTTCAGGGAAACGTCTGATGTGTCTGAAGGAACCGAGATCAAGTTTTGTCATTTCCAGAGGGTGGAGTTTGACAAACATGATCTCCCCGTCCGTCAGCTGCTCATCGATCTCCTTCACGATCTGTGACAGGTCCGCAGCCGGCCGGTCTTCCCGTTCCGCAGAGCTCTTCTCTCTGAAGGTTGGCATATATACATATACCTGCTTTTCACCCAGTCCGTAGGTTTCCTTCACCCTTGCTGCCGCATCCGGATCAAAGAAAACCGAATTCCTCGGATATCCTTCTTCCAGGACGGCGCCCTGATACATATCCTCAATGCAATGGGCCGATGTCATCTTTTCTTCGCAGTATCTGCTCGGAAACAGCAGGTAATCTGCCTGCATAAGGTTTCTCTGTATATTGTCGATCAGGTGCCTGCCCTCGTGCTTGTCATTTCCCATCTTTTTGTATGGGGTGCCGTGCCAGGTGTTCAGGCAGATCTGACCGTCCCTCTTGACATATCTGAACGGAAAGGTCGTATCGTTGATCAGATATCCTGCCGTTTCAAGCATCTGAATATGCTTCCTGCTGTCATATTCATATATCTGAACATCATCCAGTCCGCAGCTGCTGAGGAGCTGACGGATATGATCCATCCTGTCAGGCACTGCTGCGGTACAGATCGTATACCTGTCCCCGTAAAGCTCCCTGATCCGGACAGCCAGTCTCAGGATATTGCCGGCAAAGTCTTTGCCGTTTCTTGACTCAACGAAAACAAGGTCGTCTCTGACCGGACGATTATAATAGACATTATAGATCTCTGAATTGATCAGACTTTCCTTTATATTGGATATAAATCGTCTGCCCGGTTTTCTCTTCATCAAAAATCCTTACTCAATCATTTCCCATGACAGCGGGGTGCCGGCTTCCGCATCCTTGCTGAATTTTCTGCCGAGAACCTTGTCAAGTTCTTTCGGCGCGAGGCCGTTGGATGGTCTGACGCTTCTGACATTTTCCTCGGTCAGGATATCGCCTGCCTTTACGTCCTGCGCGACGAACAGCGATCTAGCGTATTTGCGGCTGTTCTGTTTCTTAGGTGTTATCTCGTAGGTCACGTCTCCGCAGATCTTCTCTACCAGCCTGACCCTGTCGATCATAGTCCTGAACTGATCCGGCGTCATGGAGAAGGATGCATCCGGGCCGCCGATCTCACGGTCGAGGATAAAATGCTTCTCTATCACCGCTGCGCCCATTGCGGCAGCAGCTGCTGCCACATCATCCCCCAGAGTATGATCCGAGAGTCCGACCTTGGTCCCGAATCTCGACTTCATATCCAGCATGGTGTTAAGGTTGGCGTCTTCGAGCTTCGCAGGATATTCTGAAGTGCATTTCAGAAGGCATACATCTTCATTGCCGGCATCATAGCAAGCCTGAACAGCGTCTCTGATCTCAGCTTCTGTCGCGATTCCCGTCGAAATGATCATCGGCTTGCCGCAGGCTGCAGCATATCTGATCAGCGGAATATCTGTGATCTCAAAAGAAGCGATCTTATATACCGGGTTGCCGCATTTCTCGAGAAGATCGACGGCAGTTTTGTCAAAAGGCGTGGAGAAAAGCATGAAATCTATGCTTCTTGCATATTCATACAGTTCTTCATGCCACTCCCAAGGCATAAACGCTTCGCTGTAGAGCTTGTACAGTGTCGTACCATCCCAGAGCGTCCCTGTATTGATCTGGAAATACTCATTGTCGCAGTCAAGAGTTATGGTATCCGGAGTATAAGACTGGATCTTGGCGGCATCACAGCCCATCTCTTTTGCCTTAAGGATAGACTTCTTGACGATCTCTATATCATGACCGTGGTTCGCCGAGATCTCTGCTACTATCATTGCTCTGTTACTCATTGCTACCTCCGAATGCTATCTCGCACAGCAGATCCTTGCCCGATCTGTCTGAGCGGAATGTTCTCAGCTTGTCCATCATTGCAGCTCTCTTCTCATATGAGAACATCTCTCTGATGACGCTCATGTCATCCCCGTAAACAGATTCCACAAATCCGTTCTCCGACAGGAACCTGGTGTTGAGGAGCTGGTTGTCTGCAACGACGACCAGAACCGCCGGGCACTGCATTTTGATGAGCTCGTTGGTCGTGCCTCCGGCAGAGGCGATCGCGAAATCACAGTTCCTCATGAGGCCGCACATGTCCTCAGCCGCGATGTTGATATACAGCTTATCCTGCTCTGAAAGCATAGAGCGGATCCTTTCAAGATCCGGATATGCGTTGGTACATACGACATGGAGGTTCACGTCAGCTGATACTTCTCTGACAGCCTCAATAAGGCCGGGAGTCAGACCCTTAGGGTCTGTCCCGCCCATTGTGATCAGGATGTCCGACACTTCGCGCGCGGCAGTCCTGTCTTCTTTCATAACAAACTCATCTCTGAGAAGAGTGCAGTCTTTTCCTACGAAAACCGTGTTTCCCCTGTCCGCCGGATAGTCCAGCCAGACAGCGAAGAAATTAGGGTTGAGGATCTTCATATCATGATAGTCAAGCCTGATGTTGTCATCAATGACCACCATGTCCCTGCAAAGCGCCCGGAAGCTTTCAAGCTCGCTGATCTCCACATGATACGAGTCGATCACAAGCGTAACGTCGGGCCCGAGGATCTTCCTGTATTCTTCAGGGTCCTTCCAGTCGGCAAAAATGACATAATCCCTCTTCAGGTTAGACTTTGCCGCTTCATCCGCACGCAAATACATCTCTGCTGTGTTGCCTGTTCTGATGGCTCGCTCGCAGATCCCGGACATTCTGTAGAAATGACCGAAGCCGTATTCAAATCCGGCTTCAGTAAAAATTACCATTTTCAATTGTTCTTCTCCAGTATAGCAGCTGCCCGATCCATCTCCTGAAGTCTGAGCATCTTTACCGCGGCAGCTATCTCTTCTTCAGGAGTATCGTATTTCTGTTTCTGCATTATATCCGCATTGATATTGCTGATATACGGGTGCTCCCTGAAACAATCGAGCACTGTCCTGAATGAATATCTGTCCTTCTTGTCTCTGATAAAATCGGTGATCACACATGAAAGTGTGTAGTCATTGATCGTGTCGACAGTGATCCTGACCTTGCTGTAGTCTTCGCCGTCCAGCGCGAGACTTCCGATCCTGAACTCGTCCTGATGGTGCGTCACATAACTTGTAACATGCTCGCGGTAGAACTTGTCTTCAGTGTTTTCATGCATCCACTTCAGGACATCATAAGTCAGTATCTCACAGTCGAGACCATGAGGATATGTCCTTCTGATACAGTTGCTTGCGTACTGGTAGTCTCCTTCGAGGAAGAGTGTGACCAGATCATCGATCACTGACGGATCGAGGAAAGGACAGTCGCTTGTAATGCGCACGATATTGTCATATCCGTACTTAGTCGCCGCATTGTAAAAACGGTCGAGAACATCATTCTCGCTTCCTCTGTAATATGCGAGTCCCTCTTTCTGAGCGTATTCAACCAGAGGATCGTCGTCTGAATTCGTAGTGCAGGCGATGACTACATGATCGAGCTTTTTTGCAGATCTGAGTCGCTCGACAACGCTGCCGAGAACACTGACATTATTGGTGTAATCCAGTGTTCTCAGAACCTTGCCCGGAAGTCTGCTCGAGGTCATTCTTGCCTGAACGATACATCCTGTTTTCATTTCAATAGCCTCTCTAGATCAGTTTGTACTCTATGAGAAGTTTGTGGATATCCTCAACGGAGAGCCATTCTGTGTTGTTGCCGGAGTTGTATTCAAATCCGTCTGCGAGCGGTTTGCCGCCTTCCTTAAAGGACTTCTTGAAGTCGAACCATTCGAAGTTAGGGTAGATGATGTAGTAATCACCATAATCATATGTGGATCTGGAGTCATCCTTGGTGATCATTACTTCATGGATCTTCTCTCCCTCTCTGATACCGACGATCTTCATCTTGGCATCAGGAGCCATAGCCTTGCAGATGTCTGTTACCTTGTATGAAGGGTTCTTGAATACGAAGGTCTCGCCGCCTGTCATGTCCTGTACTGCCATCAGAACGAGCTTGACAGCCTTGTCGAGTGTCATCCAGAATCTTGTCATTCTCTCATCTGTTACAGGCAGTTCATCGAATCCCTTGTCAATGAGGTCTTTGAAGAACGGGATGACAGAGCCGCGGCTTCCGGATACGTTTCCGTATCTTACAAGACCGAACTTTGTGCCTTTTCCGCCGGAATATGCGTTAGCGGAAACGAAGAGCTTATCGGAAACAAGCTTTGTGCCGCCGTAGAGGTTGATAGGGTTAACAGCCTTGTCAGTTGACAGAGCGACTACTTTCTCAACTCCGGTCTCAAGAGCAGCGTCGATGATGTTCATAGCGCCGTTGATGTTGGTCTTGATAGCCTCAGTAGGGTTGTACTCGCATGCAGGTACCTGCTTCATAGCAGCTGCGTGGATAACGATATCTACTCCCTTGAACGCCAGCTTAAGTCTGTCCTTGTCCCTGATATCTCCGATGAAGAATCTGAACTTCTTCATTGCTTCAGCGCCGTATTTAGCTGTGAAGTCTTTCTTCATAAGGTCCTGCTTGAACTCGTCTCTTGAGAAGATGATGATCTTGCCGAAGTTATACTTCTCGATCAGTTCTCCTGAGAAAGCTTTACCGAACGAACCTGTTCCTCCGGTGATAAGAATGGTTTTGTCTGCGAACATACTGTGTTTCCTCCATGTATTAGTATTTAGTGATTATGAGTAACTTATTTATTGAACTTCCTGATCGTCTCTATGACGAAGTTCTGTTCTTCCTCTGTCATGCTGTGATACATCGGAAGGCTGAGCTCTCCTGAATAGAACGCCTCTGCCTCAGGGAAGTCTCCTTCTTTGAATCCGAAATTGTCCATATAATACGGATGCATATGTACAGGTACGTAGTGGATCTGAGCAAAAATCTTATTTTCGCGCAGATATGCGTGAAGCGCCTTGCGTACCTCAGCTGAGCAGCATCTGACTGTGAAAAGGTGATAAGCGTGAACGGTCCCGCTCTCTGCATCGAACCCGAGCTGCGGCGGAAGTTCGAGGAAATCACAGTCCTTCAGACCTTCGTGGTATCTGGCCGCGATCGCGTTTCTGTTTGCGATGTTTTCTTTGATCCTCGAGAACTGGCTGAGTCCGAGAGCTGCCTGGAAGTCTGTCATTCTGTAATTGTATCCGAGGCTCTGCATCTCGTAATACCAAGGGCCGTCGTTTTTCCTGAGGCTGGCCGGGTCTCTTGTGATCCCGTGGGTTCTGAACAGTCTCAGCTTAGCGTCCAGTTCATCACTGTTGGTGAGAACCATGCCGCCCTCTCCTGTAGTAACGTGTTTGACCGGATGGAATGACAGGATCGCCATGTCCACATATTCCATTCCGAAAGTGCCGTCCCTTCTGCTGCCGATCGCATGGCATGCATCATGGATCACATGGCAGCCTTTTTCCGCAGCGACTTCGTGGATCGCGCGCAGGTCTACAGGATATCCCGCGTAGGAGATCGGTGTGATCACTTTTGTCTTGTCTGTCACAGCGTCTCTGAGCTTGTTCACATCCATGCAGTTAGTAGCAGGATCCATATCGACAAAGCGAGGTGTAGCTCCGCAGTAGAGTCCGCCGTTGACGGATGCCGCGAATGTCATAGGCGACGACAGGATCTCATCTCCCGGCTTTGTCCCGAGGACTGCGTAGGCTGCGTGAAGAGCAGCTGTCCCGTTTGAAAAAGCAACTCCGTGCTTGGCGCCGTGATACTCGGCGATCGTCTTTTCAAATTCAGGAAGGACCTCGCCCTGTGTAATGAGCTCTGATCTCAGCACCTCGACGACCTTCGCGATGTCTTCTTCGGTAATACACTGTTTTCCGTAAGGTATTTTGTTCATCTGTCCCTCCTTATTCAAACGCAGGCTTCAAGTATCTCTGTGACGGCTTTTTCGTCAAGAGGAAGATAGCCATTGATTTTTCCCTTCTTGCAGATTGACGCCGCCATATCTGCCGCGTCTGTATTCTCTATTCCGGCATCCTTCAGTGTAGATGCCAGTCCCAGATCTTCATACAGGAATTTCTCCAGAGCCTCAACTGCTTCGTCTTCATCTGATGTCCCGAAGACTGCAGCGCCGAACTCTCTGAATTTCTGCCTGGTTTCCGGATCGGTCTTCATGCAGTATCTCATCCACCTAGGTGTAATGATCGCCAGTCCCAGTCCGTGTGTCATATCATATCTTGCCGAGAGCTCGTGTTCTATCGGATGGCAGCTCCATACCTGACGGGAGCCTCCTCCGAACAGTCCGTTGATTGCCCATGATGCTGCCCACATGAGGTTGCCTCTGGCTTCATAGTTTTCCGGCTCTTCAAGCACGATCTTCGCATTGGCCACGACCGTCTTCATCACCGCTTCCATCATTCTGTCGAGCATGAAGAAATCCACATCCTTCTTGAAATAGCTCTCCATCACATGCGACAGGATGTCTGCGGCTCCTGCAGCTGTCTGGAAACGCGGGACTGAGAAGGTCAGCTGCGGATCGAGGAAAGATGCTCTCGGAAATACCGGGAAGCCTCCTCTGCCGAGCTTTTCGCAGGTCTCGTCATTGCTTATGACCGCTCCGCAGGTCATCTCAGAGCCTGTCGAAGCCATCGTGACTACAGTGTAAAGCGGAAGGGCTTTCTCTATAGGTCTGCGAGGTCCGCCGTAGAATTCCCACGGATCAAAGTCCACGCAGGCGCCTGCTGCGATTGCCTTGGAAGCATCGATGACCGATCCGCCGCCGACAGCGAGCACGATATCGATCTTTTCCTTCTTGCACAGATCCGCGCCTCTGCGGATAGAGCCGATTTTAGGGTTAGGTTCTATGCCAGCCAGCTCAAAAACCGTGAAATCTTCTTTCAGAGAGTCCTTGATCCTGTCAAGCAGTCCGGTTCTTTTTACCGAGCCTCCTCCGTAAACGATCAGGACCCGGCTGCCGCTTCCCTTAAGTTCGCTGCTGAGCTTTCCGAGGCACTCCTTCCCGAAATACATTTTGGTAGGTATATGATAGACAAAATCATTCATACCATCATTCTCCTAGAATTCATTCAGTACTCTGTCCAGAGTATCTACTGCAAAATCTATGTCTTTTTCATCAAGCAGGTAATCCGGCAGGAATCTCAGTGTGTGCCCGCCGTTGGTTCCCTGGATGATAACGCCGTTCTTCATCATGCGGTCATACAGATCGGCGTACAGTGGTCTGTAGTCCTCTACGCCTTCATAGTACAGCTCGCATCCGAGCATCAGGCCGTGTCCTCTGGCATCTCTGATGTGCTCGTTCTTCTGCTCAAGTTCCTTAAGCTTCTTCAGGAAGTAGTCTCCCTTTACCCTGATGCCGTCAAGAACATCGTTCTTCTCGATGTACTCAACTGCGGTGTTGATGATGGAGGCTGCAAAAGAATCGTTCTGGTGTGAGCTGTAGTGTGACATACGGTATGTTTCGTCCGGTACGAGCTCTTTTCTGAACATAGCGACAGATACAGGGAAGCCAAGACCTACACTCTTCGCAAGTACGACCATATCCGGAACTGTATTGAATTCCTGATATGCGAACCACTTGCCAGTCCTTCCGAACCCTGTCTGGCTCTCGTCGAATATAAGCAGCGTATCGTTATCATCGCACACTTTGCGAAGCAGATCGAACCACTTCTGAGGCGGGTAGAGCATGCCTCCTACGGATACGATCGGTTCTACAACTACTGAAGCGTATTCGCCTGTTTCCAGCAGTTTTCTGAGTGCTTCAGCGGACGCTTCAGCCTCTTCCTCTGTTACCGGTACGTTCACGGTTGCGATCTTATCGATATGCGGCTTGGCAAACTTGCCGCCGAAAGTGATTGTCTGTGATCCAAGTGTGAGACCGTGGTATCCTCTGTCAAAGCACACAACGCCTTCTCTTCCTTTGAGGAATTTCGAGAATCTCATGCAGAATTCTACAGCCTCAGAGCCTGTGCTCAGCAGAATGCTGTAAGCGTCCATGTCTCCGCTGAGCTCATTGAGCTTGTTGGAGCACTCTGCGACTTCGTCTGTATATATATTGGAAGCGGTATGGACGATCTTTCTCGCTTTGTCGAAGATCTTCTCCATGATCTCTTCGTTGGAATGGCCGAGGGCTACGCAGAACTGGCCCGAATTGAGATCCAGGTACTTCTTTCCCTCTGTATCATATACGTAGCTTCCCTCGCCGCGCGACATTACTTCTTCAGTAAAATGAATGATTGGCAGCAAATGATTTTCCATTTTGTATTAACACTCCTTTATAACGATTTTGCTCTCTATCTCTCTGCTGATCTTCATCGCTTCAGCGATTGACGGAGCTTTTATAACATAGAAACCTCTGCCCATGACAGAACCGCCGTCGATGACTTTTCCAAGTCTGTCTCCTTCTTTCATGTAGCAGTTATAGCAGAGCACGCTGTCCATGCTCTCTATCTCTGCAGGATCAGGAAGACTTTCGACAACTCCCTCGAGCAGATCAAAATATCTTATCATCATGTTCTCAGCACTGTATGTGTAGCTGAGCTCATAGCTTCCGCCGGCTGAAACAGCAGTTGCGTAAGCTATATACTCTGAAAGCATATCAAACCCGGTGGCATATCTCGTGAAATAATTGTGAAGATAATGACCGGACGGTCTAGGCGACAATTCTATTATGAAGGATTCATTCCCATCGTCCATTACATCAGCATGCATCAGGCAGTTGTTCAGCCCGAGTTGTTTCACTGCTGCTGAAAGGAGTCCGTTGACTCTGCTGAACAGAGCTTCTGTCGAATCATTTTTCTCTATGGCAAAATAGCCCACGCACTGACGGTATGGTTCAGGTGTAATGATCTTCTCTCTGAGAAGGATCATCCTGAACGAGCCGTCCGCAATGAAGGCGTCAACGCCGTATTCCGTTCCCGGTACACATGATTCAGCAATATAATCCTCATCAAAAGATGTGACATCAGCCATATCTTCTTCAAGGTCTGCGAACGATCTGTATACTTTGACCGCGCGGCTTCCGGATCCGAATCTCGGCTTCACTACAACAGGAAATTCCATCCCGCTGATACCGCTGATCTCTTCCTTTTTGTTGAAGAGGACAGCCTCCGCTTTGCGGAGACCCTGCGCTGCGAGCGCAGTATGAAACTCCCATTTGTCGGTTGCAAGTTCCGCGGCTCTGCGGCTCACTCCCGGCAGTCCGTATCTGTCATTGACCGCTCCTGCAGTGGTCAGGATCCTTCCGACAGGTACAGGCAACAGAAAATCGACAGGGTGATTGTCGAAGAAGTCAAATACTGCCGATGTATCGCGAAGATCTACTGTATGTCCCTCGTCAGCATGCGCAAGACCCGGCGCTGCCGGATTCCCGTCAACAGCAACCGTCCTGATGCCTTTTTTCCCGGCCTCGCTGATCGCATACAGTGATTCACTGCTCGCGCCGATGATGCCTGCCGTAATTGGTTTATCTTTATTCATAATTGAGTTGTCTCCTATGCAGGTACACTGCTTTTAAGTATATCACATGCGTATACGGCTCTAAAAGGCACAAGTTAACAGCAGAAGAGATTCTCTTCTGTTGTTACTGTCCCGAACCCATATTTATGATCGCTTCAGCGATCTGTATATCTCCCGGATATGTGATCTTGATGTTGGTGCTGTCGCCTCTGACGATGCTGACAGGTTCACCTTTCATGATATATATCCGCGCCGCGTCAGTAAGAACGCTTTTTTCTTCTTCTGTCAGGCTCAGGTACAGTTCCCGGAGCTTCTTCGCTCTGAAAGACTGCGGTGTCTGGACCATCCACAGACGGGACCTGTCCGGAACGTTTGCGACCATCTTCCCGTCGTCGGTCTCAACAATAGTATCCGTTGCCGGAAAAGCCGTCTCGCAGGCTCCTGTCTCCTGTGCCGCCCGGATATTATCGCTGATCATCCTCTCTGTTACAAAAGGCCTGACGGCATCGTGGGTAACTATGATGGTATCCTCATCCAGATCCCCCTCCTGTTCGATCACGGCGACAGCATTCATCAGAGTCTCATTTCTCGTCTCTCCGCCGGCTGCTACGATGATCCGGCCGTCCCTGCCGAAACAGCCTGCCAGCAGATCCTCTGTATAGCTGCACCAGTCTGCGGGCGTGATCACTATAACACGGTCGATCTCTTCGTGCCTGAGGAATTTTTCTGTTGTATGTACTATGACCGGCCGTCCCGCGAACTCCAGGAACTGCTTAGGTCTGTCTGCTCCCATGCGCGAGCCGGTGCCGCCGGCCAGTACTGCTGCGTATATCATATTCTGATCCTGCCTATTCCTGAACGATGACAGTCGTTCCGATATCCACTCTGTAATACAGCTTCGACGCGTCATTGAGGCTCATATTAACACATCCGTGCGATCCGTCATACAGGTAGGTCCTGTTATTTGAGAATGCTCCGGTCGACCTCCACGTCGCGTCATGGATGCCGTATGAAGAACCAATAAAAGCCATCCAGTAATTTACATACGATCTCCAGGTAGGTCCGGTGAGGTAAATGTTCCTCAGCTTGCTCCTTACGTAGTATGTCCCTCTCGGAGTATCATGCACGCCTTTCAGCCCGGTGACCACTCCGGCGCTCATGTTGAAATTCTTATTTACGTAGTAATAAAGTCTCTGATCCGACTTATCTATAAGAATGAAGGTCTTGTACTTATGTATGTAGTACGGCATCCCCCAGATCGTTCCGTCGCTGTTGGCAGTATATGTCTTGCCGTCGCTGGCCCTGAAGGTCCCGGTCTTCATTGCGTCCCAGTTGTCCATGTAGTACAGCCTGCCGTTGATGACCTGGAAACCTGCTCCGATCGGTCTCATCGCGTAGTAGAAATAGAATCTGTAGCCGTCTGCCTCGACCCATTTATTCTTAGTGGTATTGACGATGCCCTTGACGAAAGCTCCGGTGTTTCTGTTGAAGTAGCACCACTGTTCGCGGGTGGATTTCACCGGCACCATCTTGTGCCATCCTTTATACAGCTTGCCGTTTCCGTCAAAATAGTAAAGCTTGCCGCCGTAGCCTATCCAGCGGTTCTTAGCCACCAGTTTAGGAACGGTCTCAGTCTGAGTCTGACCGCAGCTGCACTTGCGGACCCTGGTTCCTGTCTGGAAATAGTTGGCCTGCTTTGTGACCGTCCATGCTCCGTAGCGGTGTACATGGGCAGCCCATTTCGCATTTACTGTAATATTGGCAGTGACGCTGCTGAAATCCTTATCCCAGCCCTTGAAATCGTATCCTTTCCTTACAGGATTCTTAGGCGCCGAAGCAGCCTTTCCGCTTTCGACCTGCTGGGTGCTGAGTGTTTTGCCCAGACCATCCGTAAACTTCACGGTATAATAAGTGACCTGCTGCGGATCAGAGAGCTGCTCTTCTCCTCTGAGCTCTTCTGTCACGGCATTTTCCGGGCCGGCCTTTTGTGCCGGGACAGCGGTAAATACAGCATAGTAAACTGTGTCCTTCGTGACGGCCGGAAGCTCGTCTGCAGGCAGCGCTTCGTCTTCATCAGGCTTCTCTGCCCAGCCGGCAAACTCATATGTGAACTCTTCGTCCGCTTCCTTTTCAGGTTCTTCTCCCTCAAAAGAAGGCAGACTGCCGGCCTCGACCTTTTCATCAAGTTCAAGAGGTTCTGTATCCTCTTCTGAAAGCATCCATCTGACTGTGAAGGTTTCTGCCTCCTGCGGCTGTCCGTCTGCAGATCCATCGGAGTCCGTGTCCGAAAGGTCCTCCCCGGATCCGTGTTCCGGAGCTTCTGCGTCTGCTCTGTATTCTTCACCCGTCAGTCCGGCGTCGCTGCCGCCGTCAGTAGAAGGCCCGTCTGCATAGACCGTCATCGCCGGAGCAAGCATAAGTATGAGAGACAGTATCAGTATCAGATATTTGAAGCAGGATCTCTTCATAACTTTTACCTCCGAAAAAACCATGCAGTGACAGCGGATGATATTCTTCCTTATTATAGTAAATTATACTGTATTCCCGTGCAGCTGTTCAAGGAAGCGTCTTTTTTACGTGTCTACAGTCTGTCTGAATCAAGTACGATCGTGAACGGACCGTCATTGATCAGCTCGACTTCCATGTGCGCTCCAAAGGAGCCTTTCTCGACTACCGGCACGCTCTTTCTGCAGCGGTCTATTATATACTCGTAGAGCGCATTGGCCTTGTCCGGCGATCCCGCCTCTACAAATGAAGGTCTGTTGCCCTTTTTGCAGTTGGCATAGAGCGTGAACTGCGAGATCAGGAGGAGTCCGCCGCCGACATCCGCAAGCGACAGATTGGTCTTGCCCTGAGCATCCTCGTTGATGCGGAGCTTGATCATCTTGTCTACCATCTTGTCAGCGACAGCTTCATCGTCTGAATCACAGACTCCGATCAGGACCATGTATCCTCTGTCGATCTTTCCAATCACTTCATTGTCTACTGTTACGGACGCTCTCTGCACCCGCTGGATCACAAATCTCATATAACTCTCCTGCTCCTTTTATCTGTCGTAACCGTTAGGATTTCCGCTCTGCCATTTCCATGCGTCGCGGCAGATCTCGGCGATCCCTCGTTTTGCTTCCCATCCGAGGATCTCTTTTGCCTTGTCGGCATTGGCCCAGCTATCCTGGACGTCGCCTGCGCGTCTTGGTCCGATCTCGTATTTTACGGGATGTCCGCAGGCATCTCCGAAGGCCTTGACCATATCCAGCACACTGTACGGATTGCCTGTGCCGAGATTGAACACCTCAGCGCCTCTGTGTTCAAGCGAGTATTCGGCGGCCTTGACATGTCCCTCCGCCAGGTCCATCACATGTATATAGTCTCTGCGGCATGTGCCGTCCGGCGTATCATAGTCATCGCCGAATACTGTGAGATGATCTCTTCTTCCGACTGCCACCTGTGAGATGTACGGCATGAGATTGTTGGGGATTCCCTGCGGATCCTCCCCGATCATTCCGCTCTCATGCGCTCCGACTGGATTAAAGTATCTCAGCAGCACAACGGAAAGCTCTCTCGGCCTGACCCTTCCGCTGTCTGAAGCGGCCGCGTCTCCGTCGTGAGCCTTAGCCCAGCTGATGACTTCTTTTTCGCTGGCAAACCACGCGTCTGTGAGGATCTGCTCCTGCATCCACTTTGTCCATCCGTAAGGATTGGTGCATACGCCTTTTGGCATATTCTCGGTAAACGGCGGGATGTTGTCCTCGCCATATACCGTTGCCGAACTGGAGAAAACGATATTGCTCAGTCCAAGTTCCTTCATGCACTCGATCAGAGTAAGTGTCGTATCTATGTTGTTCCTGTAATACTCTACCGGCTTCGCGACTGATTCGCCCACTGCCTTGAGCCCGGCAAAATGGATGATGCAGTCAGGCATCTCTGATCGGAGGATCTCCATCATCCTGTTCTTGTCCGCGACATCTGCTTCATAAAGTCTGATCTCTTTTCCTGTTATCTGCTCAGCTCTGCGGACTGCTTCCGGCGAGCTGTTGCTGTAATTATCGACTACTGCTGCGTCATGCCCTGCTTCCAGCAGCGCTACAGCGGTATGTGAGCCTATATATCCGGCGCCTCCTGTAAGTAGTATCTTCATCTGTTTTATCCTCCATGTTAATCTAACCTATTATACTTTAACTGGAGTCATCGTGCTATAATACTTTTAATCATCGGCACAGGAGGTACATTATGAATCCTTTTACATCGATTCCAAAACTGATCGCTGTATTGATCGGCGCTAACAGATTCAACAGACATATACCTGAGATAAAACGTCTGCAGGCTGCAGGCGATGTCGAGGGCGAGAAAGAAGAGATCCGCAAGGGGCAGGAAGAGGCGATCGACTACATCGCGCCGAGACTTCGCCTGACTTTTGACGTCACAGGAGAGGAAAACATCCCTGAAGACGGCGCTTTTATGGTGTACTCCAACCACCAGAGCTATGCGGATATCCTGGCTATGATATATCTGTTCAGGAACAAGTGTCAGATGGGATATGTCGCCAAAGACGAATGGCGAAAGCTCAAGCCTCTTGCAAGAGCGATAGAATATACCCGTTCGATCTTCCTTGTGCGCGGCGACAGCCGTGAAGCGATCAAGTCCATTAAAGAGGCAGCTGATCTGCTGAAGCAGGGTTTCTCTCTTGTTATCTTCCCTGAAGGGACCCGCTCAAGATGTCACGAGATGGGAGAGTTCAAGGCCGGTGCTTTCAAGTTTGCGGAAAAAGGCAAAGTGCCTATCCTGCCTGTCACACTTGACGGAGGCTACAGGCTGTATGAAGAAAAAGGCACTTATCAGCCTGCTCATATCAGGATCACCGTACATCCTCTCGTTCATATTGAACAGATGAGCAAAGCCGAGCAGAAAGAAGCCGCAGCCAGGATCGAGGAGACGATCAGATCCGCTCTCGACTGATCCGGATATCTGCACACCGGTCCGCGATCTGCCCTGCGTTTTTTCAGAAGAATCCTCAAACCCGCTGAAAATGCGGGTTTTTTAATATTCTTTAAGAAAGCCCTTTCTTAAAGGATCTTCAGATTTTAACCGCATTTTGCGTGATAGAATGGCTCATGTAAAGAGGATTTGACGATGACGCCCGAAACTGCTTCGGGCGTGAATATTCAAAAAAGAGGAAAGAGTCATGTTAAGTAATCACAGTAATCAGGATTGCAGGATCCGCAGAATCGTGCGACGCACCGTAAGAATGGCCGTCTGCCTGATGATGGCAGTCGTTCTTCTGATTCCGGTGGCATTCCAGTCTGATGTTTTTGCTGCGAGCAGCTCATCTCCAAAGTACACTACTGCAAGGAAACAGTATATGGCCGGTCTGGATGTTCGCTTCAATGAAGATGTCATCAGCAACAAGAGACTGTCCAGCGGTCCGTCAAAACTCAATGTTACAGGCCAGTGGATAAGTGTCAGACTCAGATGGACTCCTGTATCAAACACTTCCGCGATCGATGGCTACTACATCCTGAGACGCGACCGCGACTATGATATATGGAGACATGTCGCGACAGTAACAAGAAAGGCTACCGCTTACACGGATGCGACCTCGCGTACCGCAAACAGATGTTACCGTTACTCAGTTCTTGCGTACAAGAAGGTCGACGGCAAGATCATGGTTTCAGGTCCTGCCGGATGGGCCGGCGCGCTGACTACCAGAAGCCGCGAAAAGAACGTGTATGAGGCCAAGGTCTCCAACCCGGCAAATGTAGTTTCTGTATCTAAGGGTTCATGTGCCCAGATATATCTGACATTCCCGGATAATGCTTATTCAAAGTACATAAGATGGTGGAGCGGTAATGAAAAAATTGCTAAGGTAAACAACAAGGGCCTTATCACCGGTGTTACTCCGGGAACCACAAACATCTACTACAAGACCCATACCGGAACGATCAACTCGTTCACTACATATATCACAAGACCGGGTACTGCTCAGGCTATGATCACGACCTTCAAGGCCTGGGAAGGATACAGCAGACTTAACGGAAAGCAGCATGGCATAATTGATATCTATAATTCTGTAACGCCATGGCCGGCAGGATACAGGATGAGATACAGCGACGCATGGTGTGACGCGACAGTAACAGCCGCGGCCATCAAAACAGGCAATGTCGGCCGAATAGGCCGTGAGTGCGGCGTCCCAAGGCACATCAAGATTTTCCAGAAGCTTGGTATCTGGGAGGAAGACGGCACGATCAGACCAAGGCCGGGCGATATAATCGTCTTCAGCTGGAACAAATGGAGCCAGCCGAATAACGCCTCAGCGTCACATATCGGTATCGTTGAAAAGGTTGTAGGAAATACGATCTATACCATAGAAGGCAACAGAGGTATCGGAGTTGTCGGCACACGCCAGATCCCTGTAGGCTGGGGCTGTATCAGAGGGTATGCAAGACCAAAATATTCAAAATAATCAGGGACTTATCATTAAGATAGAAGAAAACGCTCTGAATGAGCCTTCTATCTTCACTTTATCTTTCCGTTATGATATCCTTGTATGAACGTTCTTTATCTGTTTAATATAATAGGCAGGAAATAGTTATGCTAATATCATTTGTTATTCCATGTTACTATTCTGAAGACACGATCGGAAAAGAAGTAGAGGCTGTCATTGAACAGTTTGACCAAAACGAAGGCTATGAATGCGAATTTATCCTGGTCAACGATGGTTCAACGGACGGTACTTTTGATGTTATAAGATCTCTGTGCAGGAAATATCCTTTTGTAAAGGGTGTCAATCTGATGCGCGGCTTTGGCCAGCACAACGCGCAGATGGCCGGACTTCACTATGCTACCGGCAAGTATATAATGGGAATGGATGATGATATGCAGACTCATCCTTCACAGGTTTTCAAACTGATCCACAAAATCGAAGAGGGTTATGACTGTGTATACGGTGTCTATCCTCATTCCACGAATTCCTTTTTCAAAACATTATCCAGCAGGTTCAACAGACTGACTTCCAAGATCCTTCTTGATATGCCCAAGGAAATCGTAGCTACTAACTTCTGGATCATAACGGATTCCGTAAGAGATGAAGTCATAAAATACAGCAGCTTCAACCCTGTGCTTGATGCTATTTTCTATCAGGTCACACACAATTTCGGCGCAGTTGAAGTTGAGCACCACAAAAGAGAATCCGGCAAGTCCGGCTATACTTTCCGGAAGCTTGTCAGGCTCTGGCTTTCATACTGGAATTATTCCATCGTTCCGTTAAGGATATCTTTCTTTATCGGCGCTGCTTCGGCAACATTCGGTATCCTCGTAACGATCTGGCTTATATACAAAAAGATTACGGATCCGGCACTTCCGATGGGCTGGGCTTCCACGCTCTGTCTTATGACACTGCTTTTCGGAGCAGTCCTGATGGTTCTCGGAGTTGTCGGCGAATACTTAGGAAAAGCCATCCTAATTCTCAACAAAACCCCTCAGTACATCGTGCGGGAATCTCTCAATCTGCCGGCGGGGAACGTCTGCAGTCCGGATCGGCAAAGCATTGATCCGTCAGATACAGAAAACACGGGAGGAGAAAGAGATCAATAAATGGGCAGACTGAAGTATTTTGTAGCTTTACATCTGTGCATTCTGGTATTCTCCATGACGGAAGTCCTGGGGAAATTTGCTGCCATTACATATAACGAGCATGGGCTTCATGACATCAGACTGTATATTTTTCTGGTGCTCATGCTTTTTGTGTGTGTATTCTACGCTTTTTGCTGGCAGAAAGTTATCAGGCATTTCGACCTCCATATCGGCTATGCCAACAGAAGCGTTTACCTTGTCTGGAGCCAGCTCTGGGCTTATTTTATTTTTTCAGAGTCGCTTACCGTCAGAAATATCATCGGAATGTTTACTGTAATGTTCGGCGTCATCGTCGTATCTCTCAGTGAGAACAAAGAAGAAAAGGAGGCAGACGAATAAAATGCATCCATATATGCTTATCCTGTTTGCAACAACATTCTTCACCGCGATCTCACAGGTCCTGATGAAACAAAGCGCTCAGAAGGAATACTCCAGCTGGATATATGAATACCTGAACTGGAGAGTTATTCTGGCGTACGGCATCGCTTTTACCGTGCTGATGGTCAACACTTACTGCTACACAGAAGTAGAGATCAAATACGCTTCGATCATAGATGCCTTCAGCTATGTTAACGTTATGATTTTTTCATATCTGATTCTGAAAGAGCATTTCACTAAGAAACAGCTTGCGGGCAATCTCATTATCATTGCCGGCATACTGATATACACACTTTAAATTTTAACGGAGGATTGTTCAATGCGAGGAAATATTGCTATTCTTGGCGCGAGCTACCACCAGCTCCCCCTGATCGAAAGAGCAAAGGAACTGGGCTACTGTACGCATGTATTTGCGTGGGAGTGCGGTGATGTCGGTGAAACCGCGGCGGATTATTTCCACCCTATCAGCACTATAGAAAAAGATCAGATACTGGAAAAATGCAGAGAGATCGGCATTGTCGGAATCTGCAGTATTGCTTCCGATGTCGCTCTTATCACCTGTAACTATGTAGCTGACAAGCTCGGACTGGTAGGCAACAGCATGGAAAGCACTCTGAAGAGCACTAACAAGCACTTCATGAGAAAAGCCTTTGAAGAGAATGGCGACCCAAGTCCCAGAAGCATCGTAGTCGACGCAAACACAGATCTCTCGACCGTCGTCCTTGACTATCCGGCAATCGTAAAGCCTACTGACAGGAGCGGCAGCAGAGGCGTGAACAAGATAACCTCTCCTGATGCTCTCCCTGACGCTGTAGCAATGGCTCTGGAGCAGAGCTTCGAGAAACGCGCTGTGGTCGAAGAGTTTGTTGAGGGGCAGGAGTACAGTGTAGAATATATTTCATACGAAGGCGTCCATACATTCCTCGCAGTTACGTTCAAATTCACTACCGGCGCTCCGCGCTTTATTGAATCGGGTCATTTCCAGCCGGCGCCTATCAGCAAAGAACTTGAGTCAAGGATCCGCGCTGTGGTCGAACATGCGCTTGACAGTCTTGAAATAAAATACGGCGCATCCTGTACGGAAGTAAAAGTCGACGACAAAGGAAATATAAAGCTGATAGAAGTATGTCCCCGGATGGGCGGCGATTGTATCGGAAGCGATCTCGTAAAGTACTCTACCGGGTATGATTACGTCGGAATGGTGGCTCAGATCGCATGCGGAGAGAAACCGGATTTCACAAAGATCGTTGATCCTATCCCTGCTGAGAGTGTGTTTATTTTCACGCAGGAGGACCTCGATGAATTCTACCGGATGCAGAGAGAAGAGCCGGAAAGGATCCTTCGCGTTGTAGATCTGGATCTTGATCTGCTGGGAAACGCGACGGACAGTTCCAACAGAGCAGGCTGCTATGTAATAAAATCCAACCGAACCACTTTGTGATCTATTACTTGCGAAAAAAGACGAGGCAGTCGCATATCAGGATGCGGCTGCCTCGTTTTATAAACCATGCCTGCTTATCATTGATTGCTGACCGGATCTCTTACCGGAGAGAGTCTGTAACAGAATGAAACAGAAGAGAGAGAAGAAGCAAGAAAATCAGCTGTATGCTGCATGCTGCAGTGACCGCGGGATCATTCGCGGCAATAATGAAGACAACATATATTTTGACGGAAAATATCTTGAGGCCGAAAGCAGCGGCACAGACGGTATTCTCCGCGCCTCTTATAATGTTCCGCTTAAGTCTGATGACGGCGGTATCCTTTTTGCTGTCTTTGACGGGATCGGCGGATCGCAGTGCGGCGAGTATGCTTCCTTCATCGCGGCTCATACCGCGGATGCCTTCTGCTCTATGATCCTTGACGCTGTAGCCGGAGATGACCGTAAACTGATCACCGCTTCACTTGACATGTTATATGAAGACATGAATATCGCTGTCTTTCACGGGAACAGAGAATACAACGCTGTCGATATGGGTACTACCGCCGTATCACTGTTCTTCTATGCGGGCCGGGCATGGTGCAGCAACGTAGGAGACAGCAGATGCTACCTCCTTCGCGGCGATGAACTATACCGTATATCCACAGATCATACCACCGAAGAGGCCCTGAACGCGCTTGGCTTCAGAGGGATCAAACCGCAGCTCACGCAGTGTGTCGGCATGGATCCTGACAATACCCGGATCATCGTATCGCAGAAAGATTTCCCGTTCGCAAGAGGAGATGTGTTCCTGCTGTGCAGCGACGGGCTTACGGATATGGTGAAAGAATCACAGATCCGGGAGATCCTTTCCGGAACGGATGATCCTGAGGCATGCGCTGCAGCGCTTACTGAGGCCGCCCGGAAAAACGGCGGCCGCGACAACATAACTGTAATAGTGATACGGATATAAAAAAGCTGTGCGCGCTGCACAGCTTTTCTTCATGTAATACCCGTAATAACCGCTGCCGGATCCTATCTGCAGCTGAATGCATATGTTGTCCGGGAGATAAATTCTTTTCCTGCTTTCAGGATCCCTCCCGGGAAACTCTCCTTATTCACAGCATCCGGCCAGAACTGTGTCTCAAAGCATACTCCGCTTCCGGCTGTATAGAAAGCTCCGTCCTTACCCGTCTCATCATTCAGGTGATTTCCGCTGTAAAGCTGGACGCCCGGCAGATCTGTCAGCACGGTCATCATGATCCCGCTTTCTTCTGAATACAGCGATGCGCATTTTCTGTAACCGCACATGCCGCTGTCAGCATCCGGCTCGCCCCTGAGGATAAAGTTGTGGTCATAGCCGCAGCCGATCTCTATCTGCTCATCCTCTGCATGGATATCCCGTCCTATCATCTTCGGTCTGGTGAAATCCATCGGTGTTCCTTCGACTTTTCTTATTTCTCCCGTCGGAAGCGACCACCTGTCATTAGGGGTGAAGAAGTCCGCATCGATCTGTACTGTCTGCTCATAGACATTTCCGCTGTCATGTCCGTTCAGATTGAAATAGCTGTGATTGGTGAGGTTGAGAGGAGTTGACAGCTCACCGGCAAGTGCTGCGAAATAATCGATATGAAGATCGCCGGCTTCTGTCAGTGTATAAGTGACTTCAACGTGCAGATCCCCGGGAAAGCCCTGGTCCCCGTCCGGACTTTCAAGACAGAAGGTCACCGTCTCTCCGTCCATGCTTTCCTGCAGACCGGAAGAAAATCTGTCGCCGAGACTCTCAAGCGCGTACTTCTGGTATATCGCATTGGAGCTGATCTTTCCGAACGGTATCTTTGCCTCCCAGAGTCTCGTGTTATAGTGATCTCTCCCTCCGTGAAGTGCGTTCGGTCCGTTGCTGGCTGTCAGCTCATAGGTCCTGCCGTTCATGGTAAAACGCGCGCCGCCTATCCTGTTGGCAAATCTGCCGACTGTCGCGCCGAGCGATCCGTGCCCGCTTTCATAGTATGCCGCGTTATCGTGACCAAGCACTACATCTCTTGTCTTGCCGTCACGGTCCGGTACTTTCAGCGACACAAGGGCAGCGCCGAAATCGGTGACCGCAGCCGTCATACCGCTTGCGTTTCTCAGGATAAACAGGCTTGCGTGTCTTCCGTCTCTGATCTTGCCGAAGTCTCTTATTTCCATTTCACAGCCTCCTTCTTTTTTCAGTCAAACAGACTAAGCTGGACGTTGGCATGCGCCTTGCCGGCTGCCGGTATGTTAGTGGATCTGTAGTCTTCTTTTTTGCGAAGTCTGAAGTCCTTTACTCTGCCGAAGGTGACAGCTGTCTGTCCCTTTGCCAGTCTTATTACCTGGACTCCCTGTGTTGTCTTGGTTGTCTTGAGCGGAACTTTTTCGCTGCTGAATACCAGCAGCTTGCCGGCCGAACTCTGGATGGCGAAGTCTTCGTCTTCCTTTATGATGCATATGCGAAGCGGCTTCGAAGTGTCGCTGATCGCATTGACGAGCTTCTTTCTGTTCTGCTTTGTCTCATATACTGACAGAGGGAACTTCGCGACTTTTCCGTTTTCAAATCCGATCAGGACGTTCTCTCCCGCGTCTGATGTGCAGGCTTTGAGGATACTCTCTCCGCTCTCTATGTCACAGACGTTGTTTATGTAATCGGCTATATCTGAAGGCTTGGAATCCTTGAGCTCGCTGAGCTGTATCTTGTAAACGGCCTGCCGGTCGGTGAATACAAGCAGCTCCTTTGAATTGAAACTGTCATATACCGCCACGACACTGTCGCCTTCTTTGAACTTGATCTCCGGATCGTTTTTGAGCGATGTGAGCGCAAGCTTCTTGACGTATCCTTCTCTGGTCACATAGACCTTGACCGGGTAATCAGGCTTCTCCTCGACTACCTGTGTTTTTACATCTTCATAGTCTGTCACGATCTCAGTCTTGCGCGGGATCCCGTATTTTTTCTGGATCTCGCGAAGGGTCCTGACGATGATCTTGTCGATCTCTTTTTCTGACCGGAGCTGCTTATCGATGGTCTTAAGATCTTCGGTAAGCTGCTCGATGCTTTTGGTCTTATTAAGGATATAGTCCTTGTTCAGGTTGCGGAGTTTGATCTCTGCTATGAAATTCGCCTGCTCCTCTGTGATGGCGAAGCCTTTCATGAGATTAGGCACTACGTCCTCATCCTTCTCCGTCTTCCGGATGATCCTGATCGCTTTGTCGATATCGAGAAGCACCTTGGCAAGACCTTCAAGAAGATGCAGTTCCTTCGCTTTCTTCTTATAGTCATAGTAAAGCTCTCTGACTACACAGACCCTGCGCCATTTGATCCACTCGTCGAGTATCTCTGTGACGCCCATCTGCCTCGGGTGTCCGTTGATGAGTACGGTCATGTTGCAGGAGTAAGTGTCCTGAAGTTTGCTGAGTCTGAAGAGTTTTTTCATCAGGGCATCAGGGTCGACACCTCTCTTGTAGTCTATCGCGAGCCTGAATCCGTGCAGGCCTATCTCATTACGGATATCCGAGATCTCCGACACCTTTCCGGCTTTGATAAGAGAGATCACTCCGTCTATGATCGCTTCTGCCGTCGTCGAGTACGGGATCTCATTGACTTCAATGATCCTCGCCTTGCTGTCTACGGTATATTTCGCGCGCAAAGTCACAGAGCCTTTGCCGGTTCTGTATATCTCCGCCATGTTTTCCGTGTC
>ONHU01000008.1 GCA_900317675.1 uncultured Eubacteriales bacterium | reverse complement strand
GAAGCCTGCTGACAAAGCTGTTTCGTCTGCTGATGCCTGCAGGCTTTATTCTTATGATCCTTTCGGCGATCCTGGCTGTGTCGGCAGAGAAACGCGACGGTATACCTGAGGGCTGCGTCGGCATAGCGGAGGGCTTCAGGACAGCCATGACGATGCCGGCTGTCCTGTTCTTTCTGTCAGGAGCAGCCGGGATGTGTCTGATGGGCTGGCTCGCCTCCCGTCTGGATAAAAGCGCAAAATCAGCCTGGATCGAAGAATCTGTCAATGCGGCAGCGCAGCTGCTCATACTTGCAGGGGCGATCTCTCTCTATTTCGGCATTTTCTATCACGCAGACGCAGTCGCTGAAAATGCCCTCGTCAGCACCGGCACGGTCCGGGTGACCCGAAGCGAAGATGAGATATTCTTCAATGGCCCGGGAGAAGACAAGGCTCTGATCTTTTATCCCGGCGCTAAGGTCGAAGCGGAAGCATACGCTCCGCTGATGATGAAGATCGCTGACGAAGGCTTTGACTGTTTCCTGTGCGATGTACCGCTCAATTTCGCTCTCTTTGACATCGACGCTGCCGGTGAGGTTCTGGAAGAGTACGGAGACAGTTACAGTCACTGGTATATCGGCGGGCACTCGCTCGGCGGTGTCGCCGCGTCCGAGTACACGCTCAGATCAGATGCCTTTGACGGACTCGTCCTGCTTGCATCATACCCAACGGAAGCAATAGAGACCCCGGTGCTCCTCATATACGGAACAAATGACAGGGTTCTGAATCGGAGAAAAGCCGAAGAAGCCTTTGAAAAAGGATACTTTCCTCAGAACACGGCGGAATTCGTCATCCGGGGAGGAAACCATGCCGGGTTCGGCAATTATGGTTTCCAGAAAGGAGACGATGAGGCCGAAGTGTCTTCCGAAGATCAGCAGCAACAGACAGCCGAGCTGATCAGGCGGTTCGGGTCCTGACACATCAGGCAGCCTCTGCCTTAGCAATGCACAGCTTCTGAGAAGACGGACAGTAACGGAAGACCTTGTCAGAAAGCACATCATCTTCATCAACTATGACACGATTGCCCTGCTCGAGCATTTCCGCAAGCTGTGCTACATCCGGATGAGTCTCTTCGGGTATGATGAGCATCTCATGTATGGATATCGGCAGCACGTAATACCCTCCGTGGAAAACATCTGAGATGCGCTCCATGATACCGGGATAAAACAGTACTGCGGCGCCCCTGACCTGGCTTGTGTTCGTCAGTATGAACGGACCGCTGCCGGCCTCCCGCGGGAGGCCTTCCAGATAATTGTCATGACTTCCTGTAGCAAGATAGGACGGCAGATCCATCAGAAGAGGAGGCTCCAGTATGATCGTGTTTTCCATGGCCGCTGTGAGAAGTTCTTCTCTGCTGCATCCTATGGATTCAAGCACCCCGTCAGTAACCGCCACCTTCCACTCACTTTTAATACTCTCGTGACAGTTGATATCCACTGCCATCGCAAGTCCGTTTCCGGCATCTATGTACGGCCTGTGCGCCATGTAGCTCATGTTGCGCCTTACATCAAGCAGCCTGAGAGTCAGTCTCGAGCGAATGCTTTCGAGCCTGAGATCATTCAGAAGCTCAAAAGGCGGCAGCGGACTTTCCAATACAGCTCTGCAGCGGCTTTTGAGTTCCCACATCAGATCTGTCATCCTTTCTCCTGACTCATGACGCTCAAACAGATCATCCAGATAGATATTGGCTCCCGCCGCGCTGCCCTCCCTCCGGAGTATCAGTCCGTGCAGCACCGTATCGTTAGCCTTCACAATGTCTGTTTCCGAGACCTGCACATCGCTTTCTCCGCATCCTTCCAGATAACTTCGTATCTCTTTTCCTGCCTCAAGTATGAAATCCTGAATAGTCATTTCCTGTCCTCCTTTTCTGTGATTCCGGTTGTAGCGTTGTAATGTACGGTCATAATGCAATATCCCCGGATGCTGTTCAACAGGCATGTCGGAATTAGGGATCAAATTGCAGGTTATCGTGAAAAATAATATTCTGCGTCAACCAAAAAGTGCTTGCCGAAAACAATGGCGGAGACATACGTTCCGGCTGTATAATTACATAAAACACCTTCTCAGGCTTCAGACAGGGAACCGGGAAGTTCAGGAGGAAAACATGCCTAATATTTTTGACTATCTTGAATGGAGGGGGGATGTCCCGTTTGATGTGGATCCATTCAATGATGTTGACAATCTGGTTCTTTCAGAACTTGCATACACTGTCTTTGACGGACTCGTTCCGGGAAACGGATTGAAAGTGCCGCTCAGAAAAGTGAGGGACGGTTTTTTTGAGACTCACGACAGAGCTCTGCTTGAGAAAAGCGAACGGCATCTGGACAGAGCGCCTCTCCTGATGGACGGGATGATGAGCGGAAAGAGATTCAGCAGGACGAGGCTTTCAGATTACATCAGTATCGTCGACGCAGATAAAACTCTTCAGATCGCTGCTCTGACATTCACTCTGAGCGACGGTTCTCTCTACGTTGCTTTCCGGGGCACAGACAGCACGATCGTCGGCTGGAAGGAAGATTTTATCATGAGTTACCGGCCTGAAACGGAAGGACAGAGAAGAGCGATAAAATACCTTAACCGGATCGGATCAAAGACCAGAAAACCGATACGCGTAGGAGGTCATTCAAAGGGAGGAAATTTTGCTGTCTATGCAGCTGCGTTCGCTGATCCCAAAGTCAAAAGCCGCATAATCCGGGTATATACCAACGACGGCCCGGGATTCAGGAATGAAGTGCTGAAGTCAAAGGAATACAAAGAGACGATTCCGCTGATCAGAAACATCGTTCCGGATACATCGATCATAGGAATGCTCCTGACCAACCGGATCAGACCGAAGGTGATCAGCAGCACTGAAAAAGGACTCTTTCAGCATGACGCTCTCAGCTGGGAAGTTTCCAGAAATGACTTTGTGCCGGCAGAGATTTCGGATCTGGGAAAGTTCATAAGAGAGACGCAGGAAGAGTGGCTTGAGAAGATAGACGATATTCAGAGAGAGATTTTTGTAGACACATTGTTTTCGCTTTTCGAGGCTACAGGAATGGGGACGTTCGGAGCTATGAACGAAAGCAGACTGAAAACGATCGAAAAGATCATTGCGTCTACTCATGAATTGTCACGGGAAAAGCAGAAACAGCTTGTGAAGATCGCGGCTGGCCTCGTCTACAGCGGGGGACAGAATATGAAAATCTGGTACAGCCGCTTACTGGAAGAATTTAATGAACAGGGTGACTGAAAGGAGGACTGAAATGATCAGACACATAGTAATGTTCAGGATAAAGGATGAGTTTAAGGACGAGATACCGCAGCTCGTCAGGAATTTCTACGGGATGAAGGGCAGGATAGAAGGAATGCTTGAACTCGAAGCCGGAGCGGACATACTTCACAGCGAGAGATCCTATGATCTGGCTCTTGTTACTCTGTTTGAGAACAGAGAGGCGTTTGACGCCTATCAGACACATCCGGTGCATATGCCTGTAAAAAAACGCATGCATGAGGTCCGCAGCGGCTCAGTTGCATGTGATTTTGAGGTTTAGTACTTTCGAATCGTAATAATCCTTGTTGTATTACTTTGTTTATTATAAAATTAATGTGTATGGACTGAAAACCAGATCACTGAATATCAGGAGGTTAGTATTATGATTTATTCAGCAGAAGTGAAAGGCATGTGCCCGGTTCACCAGGGAGTACACCACGGCTCTGCACCAATTCCTGAAGAAGGAAAGTGGATCAAGCCTAAGCAGGTTTCCGACATTTCCGGATACACTCACGGCATAGGCTGGTGCGCACCTCAGCAGGGTGCCTGCAAGCTTTCACTCAACGTTAAGGACGGTATTATCCAGGAAGCTCTTGTTGAGACGATCGGCTGCTCCGGAATGACACACTCCGCAGCTATGGCTTCTGAGATCCTCCCGGGACTCACAGTGCTTGAGGCGCTCAACACAGACCTTGTATGCGATGCGATCAACACAGCAATGAGAGAGATTTTCCTTCAGATCGTCTACGGACGTTCACAGAGCGCTTTCTCAGAAGGCGGACTCCAGATCGGAGCAGGCCTCGAGGACCTCGGCAAGGGAACAAGATCCATGGTTGGTACCACATACGGTACTCTTGAGAAGGGCCCTAGATATCTCGACCTCACAGAGGGATATATCACACAGCTCGCTCTTGACGAAGATGATGAGATCATCGGCTACAAGTATCTCAATTTCGGCAAAATGATGGACTTCCTCAAGGCAGGAGACGATGCGGCTACAGCAGTAGAGAAGGCATCCGGCCAGTATGGAAGAGTCGCAGATGCGGCTAAGCTAATAGATCCGCGCAAAGAATAATTCAGGGAGGAAAGAGACATGATTACATTTGAATCTTACGACAGAAGAGAAAAACAGATCCTTTCCAAGCTGGCTGAGTATGGCATCGGATCTATTGAAGAAGCAGAAAAGATCACAAAGGACGCAGGCCTTGATGTATATCATATGATCGAGAACATCCAGCCTATCTGCTTCGAAAACGCAAAATGGGCTTACACAGTAGGCGCTGCGATCGCTATCAAGAAGAACTGCCGCAAGGCTGCTGACGCAGCAGCTGCAATCGGCGAAGGTCTGCAGTCATTCTGCATTCCTGGTTCTGTAGCTGACCGCCGTAAGGTTGGACTCGGACACGGCAACCTCGGCAAGATGCTTCTCGAAGAGGATACTGAGTGCTTCGCATTCCTCGCAGGTCACGAGTCATTCGCAGCTGCTGAGGGAGCTATCGGAATCGCTTCCAAGGCTAACAAGGTCCGCCAGAAACCGCTCAGAGTTATCCTGAACGGTCTTGGCAAGGACGCTGCTCAGATCATCTCAAGGATCAACGGATTCACATACGTTGAGACAGAGTATGACTACTTCACAGGCGAGCTCAAGGAAGTATTCAGAAAGTGCTATTCCAAGGATCCTGAAAGCCCGAGAGCTAAGGTCAACTGCTACGGAGCTAATGATGTACAGGAAGGCGTAGCGATTCTGTGGAAGGAAAATGTCGACGTATCCATCACAGGTAACTCGACCAACCCTACAAGATTCCAGCACCCTGTTGCAGGCACATACAAGAAGGAAAGACTGGAAGCCGGCAAGAAATACTTCTCGGTAGCTTCCGGCGGCGGTACAGGACGTACACTGCATCCTGACAACATGGCAGCAGGTCCTGCTTCCTACGGAATGACTGATACTATGGGACGTATGCATTCCGACGCTCAGTTCGCCGGATCGTCATCAGTACCTGCTCACGTAGAGATGATGGGACTGATCGGCGCAGGAAACAACCCGATGGTAGGTATGACTGTATCAGTGGCAGTATCCGTAGAAGAAGCTGCAGCAGCAGGCAAATTCTAGGAAACCGTCAGTAATCAGACACAGAGCGGCAGCGCGCGCTGCCGCTTTTGATTTTGGACAGATCCTGACTGCCGGGTCTGTTCAACTGTAAAATCTTGCAAGCGCTGTGCGGAGTGAAATATAATAACTATGTATGAGTATGTGTCAGTAATGCATACAGCTTGAGAACAAGAGAGGGCATTTCTATGAGCAGATATGTTGCGAAGCATTCAAAGCCGGAGGACATACCCAGAAAGAAGAGGGGCTTCCTGAGCAGATTATTCAGATTCATCGGATCTCTGATCCTGATAATCATCCTGCTTGCAGGCGCTCTGATCGGTTTCCTTTCGGCAACAGAATACAAGCCCGCAGACACAGAAGACATAGCATTTGACGGGGACGCTTCAGGCAAACTGGCTGCAGGGCAGCCTTTCAGGATCATGACCTGGAACATCGGATACGGAGCGCTCGGAGACAATGCGGATTTCTTCATGGACGGCGGCACAATGGTCAAAACCGCCGATGAGGAAAGAGTCAGGTCTAATCTTGACGGCATCCTGAGCATTGTCGGCGAAGAGAAGGCAGATATCATCATGCTGCAGGAAACTGACAGAGATTCGAGCCGTTCATGCCATGTCAATGAATATGACATGCTCAGAGAGTCTCTTTCGGGTTATACTTCCGGCTTTGCCAACAATTTCAGAGTGGCATTCCTTCCTTATCCGGTCCCGCCGATCGGGAAGGTAGATTCAGGGATCGCAACTTTTTCTTCGTATCCTGTAAGCGGAGCGGAGAGGGTGCAGCTCCCGATTCCTTTCACCTGGCCTGTCCGAATGGCAAATCTTAAGCGCTGCGTCCTTGTATCGAGGCTGCCTGTCGAAGGCACAGACAAGGAGCTTGTGCTCTTCAATCTGCATCTTGAGGCTTATGATGACGGAGAGGGCAAGGCTGCTCAGACAGAGATGCTGGCCGAGCTGCTTGAAGCTGAAGCGCAAAAGGGCAACTATGTGATCGCGGGCGGCGATTTCAATCAGATATTCTCAAATGCAGATACGGATGCCTATCCAATCAGAGAGGGTATGTGGGAGGCCGGAGAGCTGGACGTGGATCAGTTTGACGGAGACTGGCAGTTCATTATGGACGAGAAAACTCCTAGCTGCAGAAGCCTCGATCAGAAGTATGAAGGTGCTGACAAGGAGAACTTCCAGTATTATCTGATCGACGGATTCATAGTTTCCGGCAATATAAAAGTCAGCTCCGCAGCAACCAGAGATAAAGAGTTTAAAGTATCAGACCATAATCCTGTCGTTATGGATCTTGAACTGAAAGATACTACAGGAGAAAGCGACAATGAGTAAGACAACAGAAAGCCTTGCGAACAATGAGGCGGCTCGTCTCGAAGCAGGGATCAGAGGATATGCCGAAGAGGATGTCACACCTGAAAGGACTGCGGTCCGTATGGGAAGCGGAGGACTGGCGGTCTATGCCACTCCGAGGATGACATGCATGATGGAGTATACTGCATGGTCGAGCGTGGAAGCGTATATGGCTCAGGGAATGGGAACAGTCGGTACAAAACTGGAAATATCCCATGTTTCTGCAAGCCCGGTCGGATCCCGCATAAGATTCGAAAGCGAACTTACCGAGGTCGACAGGCGCAGACTGGTATTCCATGTCGCAGCGTATGATGACTCGGGGCTTATTGGTGAAGGCACTCATGAGAGGTTCATCATAGACAATCAGAAATTTATGGACAAGACCCAGAAAAAACTGGAACAGGTCCCGGGAGGGAAAGATGAGTAAAGTATACATAACAGGTCACCGCAATCCGGATCTCGACAGTCTGTGCGGAGCGCTTTCATATGCAAGGCTCAAGAACATGACAGATCCGGAAAAAGAATATATCGCCGTTCACTGCAGCCCTGTCTCAGACAGCGTACGCAGGCAGATGGAGGAGATGGAGCTCGAGATACCTGTCTACCTCAGAGATGTATATCCTAAGGTAAGAGATGTGATGCTCACTTCAGAGGGAAATCTTCAGGCGACAGCTCCTATCTTTGATCTGATCAAAACATACAGTACAGATAAGCCCTCTGTGGTTCCTGTATACGAAGGCGAGAAGTTCAAAGGCCTTCTCAGCGTAGACGACATAACGGGATGGTTCCTCGCTGACAATCAGGAAGAAGTTCCGTCATACGAATTCAACATCGACAACATTCTTAAGGTCATCCCTGCGAGACTGATCAAAAGAGGCAAAAGCGATGTCATCACAGGATCGCTGATCGTCGGAGCAGCTACTTTTGACGCGTACGCTGAATACATAGACAGGTACAAGGAATGCATCCTTGTCACAGGATTCCGCAAGGAACACATAGAATATGCCATGAAGAAGCAGGTCCCTGCCATCATTATCACAGCAGAGGAAAATGACCCTGAACTGGAATTCGGAGGATATAAGGGATCGGTTTTCGTAACGACTCTCGGCACCGCGGAAGCGATCAGAAGGGTCAGAATGGCGGAATCCGTCGAGCTTATGATGCAGCAGGCAACCGAGAAAATAGATGCGGATGACCTGTTCGCAGACGGCAGAGCGATATTCCTTAACTCGCACACCCGCGGACTGGCTGTAATGGAAGGCAAGAAATTCGCCGGTTTCGTTACCCGCCGCTGCTTCCTGATGCAGCCTGCGTACGATGTGATACTTGTCGATCACAATGAGCCGGCTCAGAGCATAGACGGTATCGAGACAGCCAATGTGCTTGAGATCATAGATCACCACAGACTGGATTCCGTTTCGACGAAAATGCCTATCTTCATCGATGCTGAACCTCTCGGAAGCACCTGTACGATCATTTATCAGCAGTTCCTGAGACACGGCATCATGCCTGATCAGTATATGGCCAGAGTAATGCTGACCGGTATCATCGCTGATACGCTCATCCTGAGAAGCCCGACCACTACGGTCACAGATATAAGCACCGCTGAGATGCTGGCAAGACTGGCAAAAGTGCCGAGCATAGAAGCGTTCGGTGAAAAGCTGTTCAGCATCACAGACAACCTTGAAGCAATGGACCCTCAGGAGATGATACTCTCAGACTTCAAGAAATACGAGTCCGGCGGGGTCCGTATGGGGATCGGACAGTGCGAAGTCACGACACTCAGCAACGTCGGCGATTATGCCGGCAGATATATTGAGGCGCTTGAAGAGATCAGAGAACGCGAAGGTCTTGACTGGACGCTTCTTATGATCACCGATGTGCTCCGCGAAAAGAGTGTGCTCCTGGCCACCGATCACAAAGGAAACAGAGAACTTCCGTACAAGCTGAAAAAGAAGCAGATCTACAGCATGCCGGGAGTAATGAGCCGGAAGAAACAGCTTCTGCCGACCCTGATCTCGATTACCGCAAAATAGGGAGGACACATGAAGACGAACTGGTACAAGGAAGCTGCTGTATATCAGATATATCCTTTCAGCTTCATGGACGCAGACAATGACGGTATGGGCGATATAGAAGGCATCATCTCGAAGCTCGACTATATCAAAAATCTCGGTATCGACGCTGTGTGGTTTTCTCCGCTGTATGTATCTCCATGCAAGGATTACGGATACGATGTGGCAGACTACAAAGCGATCGATCCGAAGTTCGGGACGATGGAGGACTTCGACCGTCTGATGGAGGAATGCAGGAGCCGCGGCATCAGGGTCATCATGGATATGGTGCTCAACCATACCAGTGATCAGCATCCGTGGTTCAAAGCCGCCCTTGCGGACAAAAACTCGCCGTTCAGAGATTACTACATCTTCAGGCAAGGCCGCAGAAAGGGCAAAAAGCTTCTGCCGCCGACCAACTGGACTTCCTCATTTACCGGATCTGCCTGGCAGAGGATAGGAGATACAGATGAGTTTTATCTGCACCTCTTCGCGCCTGAGCAGCCGGATCTGAACTGGGAGAACCCTGCAGTAAGAGACGAGATCATCAGCATATTGAAGTTCTGGCTGGACAAGGGTGTCAGCGGATTCAGATTTGATGTCTTCAATATGTATTCAAAGGTTTATCCTCTGAAGGATGACAGATCCAGGATCAGATTCCAGAAGGGCACGCCGTATTATGTAGACGGCCCGAGGATGCATGAATTTCTCAATGAGATGAACGAAAAGGCTCTGTCACTGTACGATACTTACACCGTCGGAGAGTCTTATATACCGGATGAGGAGCATGCGTTCAGATACATATGCGAGGAGTCCGGAGAGCTTGATTCGATCTTTGACTTTGAGCATTTCAATTCGGATAACGCCCTTAAATTCTTTCCGAGGCGGTTTGATCTGAGAAAATTCAAGAAAGGCCTGCTGCAGCCGCAGATCATGTATCACGGTACAGGCTGGAACACACTTGTGCTCGAGAATCATGACAATCCGAGAAGCGTCTGCAGATTCGGGATCGATACAGAAAAATACCGCTTTGAGGCGGCGACATTCCTCGCGCTCGTGACATTCATGGGCTGGGGAACGCCTTTCATATATCAGGGAGAGGAGATAGGTCTTACCAATACTGATTTCCGCAGTATGGACGAACTGAAAGACCCTGTTTCCCGGTTTGTATATGATATGATGACACAAAAGCTGCACATCCCTGCCCGGGCGGCGTTCGGCCTTATCAGGAGAGGCGCCAGAGATCACGCAAGGACACCGATGCAGTGGGACGGATCTGTGAACGGAGGCTTCAATAAGGGGACGCCGGCATGGCAGTGTGTCAATCCTGCGTACAGACAGATCAATGCCGAGGCTGATTTAGCATCAGACAGATCGGTCTACCGATTCTATCAGAAGCTGCTTGCGTTAAGAAAATCAGAACCTGTGCTGCTGCGCGGCGGGACGATCGAATACGACCCGGACAACAGAAACATTATCGCTTATTCGCGGACATACGAGGGCCGGAGGATGCTTATCATCGGAAACTTCTCAGGAAGAGCGCATACATACAGCATCCCGGCGGACTACAATATTCCTGACCTCAGGATCGCCCTTACCAACTATGAGGGGCAGATCATAGACAGAAAGCTAAAACTTCGTCCATATGAGGCGATACTCTTCAAAGAAGTATAAGAACGGTGCCGGCATATTCCGGTATGGCGAAAGGGGGCCGAACATGAATCCAGAAATCAGAGAACTGAAGAAAATCATCGATGAAAGCAGCAACATAGTTTTCTTTGGCGGGGCAGGAGTCTCTACAGAGAGCGGCATCCCGGACTTCCGCAGCGCAAATGGCATCTATAATCAGGACCTTGGACGCGAAGTCTCGCCTGAGGAAATGATCTCACACTCGTTCTATGTGAGGCACACAGAAGATTTCTATGAGTTCTACAAGGATAAGCTGATCTACAGAGACGCGCAGCCTAATGCCTGCCACAAAGCTCTGGCAGAACTCGAGAAACAGGGCAAGGTCAAAGCGATCGTTACCCAGAACATTGACGGCCTGCATCAGCTTGCGGGAAGCAAGACGGTATATGAACTGCACGGATCTGTTCTGAGAAACTACTGCGAGAGGTGCCACGCATTTTATGATGTCGACAAGGTGCTCAGCTCCGAAGGAGTACCGTACTGCGACAAATGCGGAGGAAGGATCAAGCCGGATGTTGTCCTGTATGAAGAGGGGCTTGACGAAGGGGTCATCAACGGCGCTGTAGATGCGATCGCAAGGGCTGACACTCTGATCGTCGGAGGCACGACACTGATCGTGTATCCTGCAGCCGGGCTGATCAGATATTTCAGAGGAAAGCATCTTGTGCTGATCAATATGTCCGCTACACAGGCAGACGGCATGGCGGAACTTGTCATCAGAGAGCCGATAGGAAAAGTGTTCAGCCAGGTAATGGGCTGGTGATAACCTGAAATGAAACGATAAAGTCATATCAAAAGAGGCAGACCTTCTCAGGTCTGCCTCCTGCTTTGCATGGAAAAATGAGACGCTATACTGCCATTGTGAAAGGATCACACTGAACTTCACCGGACGCGATATCGCGTGTCACATGATAATAAGCATACTCTTCCGGAGTCAGTTTGCTGCCGGTCCTGAAGATCTCTTCAGCTTTTTCACGCATTTCCGGTTTGATACGCACGGAAATACCGCAGCTTGCAGAGATAAATCTCGGAACAGGCATGATAGTGACCTCCGCAGGTTTGAGAAGCTTCTCTGTGGAGATTGCAGCGTGGGTGGATTCAAATGTCAGTAAATAGTATTCGTTCATATTACAGTTTAATTACCTTGCTTACTTCCTGCATAGCGCCGAGGATGTCGTACATGTTGCTGACTGTTCCTACCTTGAGCTCGTCTTTGAGACCGTAGAAGTTCAGGCATGTTCCGCATACGAGGACCTTGGTGCCTTTTTCAATCAGTGTATTGAGGTTTTCAACGATCTGAGGCTCAACGCCTGTGACCAGCTTGACACCCTCATTCATGAAGAGAACGTATGAAGGAACTCTGTCAGATTCGCTGAGTGTGAAGATAGCCATTTTTGCCAGATTTCCGCCGAGCTCGCTGTTGTTGGTTCCGATAGCATTTGTGTTGAAGAAAACAGCATATGTATCAGCAACAGATACGTTTGTGCCGACCTTCGTCTCGCCGTTAGCGAATTTTACAAGGAACTTGTCACCGAAAGCTTCGCTTTCTGCAGCTCTTCCAAGCGCATCGCCAAGTCTTGCCAGGTTGTCTACCTGAGTCTGGCCGTCAACTACGATCTCAACATCCTGAGCTCCTGCTTCAAGCTCTTTCTTAGCCATAATTACAGGAATAGGGCACTGCTTGCCGCTAGCATCGATTCTCATTAGTAATTACCTCCGTGTATTATAAAGAATAAATAAGATGCAATACATAAGCAAATCGAAAACGATTTGCTCCACCAATTAAATATACTATCTTTTTACATCCCCATACTATTGAAAAAAATTATAATAACTGCCATAAAAATCGAGATATGACAATGCGGCCTCTCAAGCATGTTGAGACATCAGAGTATAGAAGAATTCTCCTTTCGTTTATGGTAAAATAACTATGATTATGCTGAAAGGAAAAATAGTGATGGTTATTTTTGATCTAGACGGAACTCTCTGGGACTCTGCGGTATCTGTTGCTGAGTCATGGAATATTGAAATAGAACGCGTGACCGGACAGGCCAGCAGGTTAACTGCAGACGCCATACGCAGAAACATGGGCAGAACCATGAATGAGATCGCGGATGATGTTATGGGCGGGTTCCCGCTTCCGTTTCGTTATGAACTTGCGCGCAAGTGCGAGGTATTTGAAAACGCCTATATAACTGAACACGGCGGCGAACTGTTCGAAGGTGTCCGCGAGACCCTCGAAGAACTGAAAGCACAGGGCGTTCAGATGGCGATCGTAAGCAACTGCCAGGAAGGCTATGTACCGGCTTTCCTCGATTCTATGGACATGCGGGGCATTTTTGATGACTACGAGGAGTGGGGCAGAAGCGGATTTCTCAAAGCGGAAAACATAAGACTCGTCATGGAAAGAAACGGAGCGGACAAAGCGGTATACGTAGGAGACATACAGAAGGACGCTGATGCATCCGCGAAAGCAGGTGTGCCGTGCATCTTCGCTTCCTACGGGTTCGGACACATCGAGGAGCCTGCAGCGGTCCTTGAACGGTTCAGCGACCTTCCGGAAGCTCTCAGAAAACTCGGTTTTATGTAATACAATACCCCGGAGACTGATACATCAATGAAACTAAACAATAAAAGGACTATACTGGTAGGACTGGCATTTCTGTCGATCTGCACTTTCTGGCAGATGTATGACAGTATCGTGCCGCTGATCCTCACTAAGACTTTTCATCTTAACGAGACTTTTTCAGGCGCGATCATGGCTGCCGACAATATCCTCGCCCTGTTCCTGCTGCCTTTCTTCGGCACACTTTCTGACAGGACTGATACCGGGATCGGAAAGAGGATGCCATACATCGTGGGAGGAACACTGACTGCAGTACTCCTTCTCAACATACTTCCGATTCTTGACAACGGATACTACAGAGCGCCATCGGGCGGAAAGCTGGCATTCTTCATCGTAGTGCTCGGCCTGCTTCTCATAGCCATGGGAACCTACAGATCCCCTGCAGTCGCGCTTATGCCGGATGTCACCCCGAAACCTCTGAGGTCGAAGGCAAATGCGATCATCAACCTGATGGGAGCAGTCGGAGGCATCATATATCTTGCGGTTGCGGCAGTGATGTACCCTAACTCAAAAGTTCAGGGTCTGGATCATGTCAACTACCAGCCGCTTTTCGTGGTGGTGGCAGCTATCATGCTGGTCTCGGTTGCTGTCCTTTTCATCACGATAAAAGAACCTGTGCTCTCGGAGGAAAACCGCCGTCTGGAGGCGGAACATCCGGAATGGAACCTGGCTGAGGACGACGGATCGGGAAACGAGATCCTGCCGTCCGATGTAAAAAGGAGCCTGGGCTTCCTGCTGGCTTCCATATCACTGTGGTTCATAGGCTACAACGGCATCACGACCTGGTTTACTACATACGTAGACAAAATCATGGGACAGGGGCTGGGCGGAGCGTCGACCTGCCTCCTGATAGCCACAGGAGGAGCGATCCTGTCCTACATCCCGATCGGAAGCCTTGCCTCAAGGATAGGGCGAAAGAAAACGATCATGATGGGAGTCGTGGTACTGGCGGCATGCTTCCTTGCGGGATATTTCCTGACGACAACCTTCCACTCGATCAATATCATCATGTTCATAGTCTTTGCTCTGGTCGGGTTCGCATGGGCTGCGATCAATGTTAATTCTCTGCCGATGGTAGTGGAGATGTGCAAAGGCTCCGATACGGGAAAGTTCACAGGATACTACTATACTGCATCGATGGCGGCTCAGGTAGTCACCCCTATACTCGCAGGTTTCCTGCTGAGAACTGTCAGCTACAGGATCCTGTTCCCGTACGCTGCGTTGTTTGTAGCTCTCAGCTTTGTCACTATGACTCAGGTCAGACACGGTGACGCAGCGCCGGACGCCAAAAGAGGACTGGAAGCATTTGAAGATATGGATGACTGAATCAGCTGACGACAGATATGAGAATCACAAAAAAGAAAAAAACACCTAAAGCAGCGCGGGCTGTAAAACTGGCTGAAAGATATGCGCATCGCGGATTTCACTCAAAACCGGAGGTGCCTGAAAACTCAATGGCAGCTTTCCGCAGAGCGGCTGACCGCGGATTCGCTTCAGAATTCGATGTGCACCTTCTAGCAGACGGCAATCTGGCCGTATTTCATGATGAAGAGCTTGAAAGGGAGACCGGAGTTAAGGGCCGTATCGAAAACTATGACCTGTCCAACCTCAGAAAGCTCAGGCTTGAGGGTACGGATGAGCCCATACCTGCTCTGGACGAAGTGCTGGATCTCTATGAGGATACGGGAATTCCTCTTCTGATAGAGCTCAAAACCGCCGGAGGCAATTACAGAGAACTCACCGAAAGAGTCTGCAGACGCCTCGACCGCTACGGCGGAGAATTCGTCATTGAGAGTTTTGACCCGAGGGTCCTGATGGAGCTCAGGAAAATACGTCCCCACATCATAAGGGGACAGCTCGTCCAGGATTTCATCAAGAGAAGAGAGGGACTGCCTCTGTATCAGGCGATGCTTCTCAGTGATCTGGCTCTTTTGCCTTTTACAAAGCCGGATTTCATCGCGTTCAGATTTGACGACACAAAACGCAGATCCTGGGTATCCGCAATGGAAAGCCGCGGGATGCTGAAGGCAGCGTGGACGATCAGATCGCGGGAGGACTACACAGCGGCTGTAAAAGAGGGCTGCATCCCTATATTTGAACAGTTTGATCCGGATCAAAAGTAGTGTAAGCTGAATAACTATCAACTGAAAGGAAAGAAAATGAAGAAAAAGAGAAGAGACGGAAAGATGGTCACGGGACTGGATGGATATCACAAGATCCTTCCGTATGTCATGAACAAGAGGACAGAGGCAGAGGTGTCAATGACAGAGCAGTTCGATGTGACTGATCTTGTAAAGTATATGAACGAGAGAAATAAGGAAGACGGCACCAACCTCAAGATCTTCCATGCTATATGTACGGCTGTGGCAAGGACCATTTACCACAGACCGAAACTGAATTATTTCATTTCAGGACGCACATTCTATGAGAGACCGGATATCACAATGTCTTTCGTGGTAAAACAGAAATTCGAAGATGAAGGCGCGGAGACACTGATGTTCCTCAAGGTGGAGCCTGACATGAATTTTGATTCTGTCTCAAAACTCATCCTCGGTGATGTCAAAAAGGTCCGCAAGGAAAAAAGCAATGATCTTGATAAACTGATGGAACTCGTCGGAGCTCTTCCGAGACCTGTACTTGAGGCTTTCTTCGGAACTCTCAGAGTGCTTGAGTATCACGGGATCATGCCTAAAGCGCTGACTGCGGGAGATCCTAACTATTCAACTGTGCTTCTTTCCAACCTCGGTTCGATAGGCGCTGATTCATGTTACCATCACCTGAGCAATTACGGGACATGCTCATTTATGATCACGATCGGAAAGCTTCACAAGGAAAAGAAACTTATGTATGACGGCACATGGCAGGACAGAGACGTGATCAACTGCACGTTTACTCTTGACGAGAGACTTGCGGACGGATTCTACTACGCCAAGTCTCTGAGGATCGTCAAATATATGCTTGAACATCCTGACTGCATGCAGGAACCGATTTCAGAACCGGTGCCTGTGGAACTATAATTTACCATCAGAGGGTTGAGAGGGTATGACGAAGAGAAAGCTGACAAAGGTAAGCATGTGGCATTATGTACGTCTCGTATACCGGTCGGTGCTTTTTGTGCTTATTCTGATCGCGTATGTGAGATACAGATTCTACTACGGGGAACCGCTGACGATCAGTATCGAGAAGATGCCTGCTGTTCTGTATATCGTGTGGGCGGTGTTCGTTGTCGAAATGATAGCGAGATTCTTCCCCTCAAGTTTTGAAAGTCCGGGGTGCCAGAAACAGTTTGCGCAAAACTACATCAAGACAGGAAGAACTGATGTCGTGATCCCTGACAACAATGCAACACTTCTCGTTGCGCTGATCTGGATCGTTTTCAACGGTATTTTCGGCATGCTTCATATGATCGGGCTGCTCGATGACGGGATCATGATCCTGCTTTGCAGCGCGTATTCAGTGTGCGATATGATCTGCATACTGTTCTTCTGTCCGTTCCAGTCGTGGTTTCTCAAAAATAAATGCTGCAGCTCGTGCCGGATCTATAACTGGGACTACGCTATGATGTTTACTCCGCTTTTCTTTGTTGAGAAGACGTATACGTGGAGTCTGCTTCTTTTATCTGTGGCATTGCTTGTCAGATGGGAGATCACCTTTTACAGACATCCGGAGAGATTCTCGGAAAACACCAACGACTATCTGAAATGCAGCAACTGCACGGAAAAGCTGTGCGCCCACAAGCGCCAGCTGCACAGGCTCTGGAAACAGATAGAAGTCTACACCCTGGAGCGCAGGAAAAAACTGGAGAACTGACGACCTGCTGTTAGATACTAAGGAGGGGGATATGGCAGGACCGGGACGAATGGGACCCATGAGCTTCCTCACCGAGGAAGAAAAAAAGAATATGCCTAAAGTGAGCAAAGCTCTGCTCGCAAGGATACTCAGTTACCTGAAACCATACTGGCTGCAGTTCATTTTCGTGTTCATAACGATCCTCCTGTCTGCTACTGTAGGGCTTCTGCCTTCGATCATCACAGGCCGGATTGTCGATGAAGCTCTGGTAGGGAGGAATATGGAGCTGCTGATCAGGCTGCTGCTTATGGCCTTTGCGGCGCTTACGGTGAGCCAGCTGGTCGGTGTTATAGAGAATTACATCAATGCCTGGATATCTCAGCGCATCATCTTTGACATGCGCAATCAGATGTACAGGCATCTTCAGTATATGCCGCATTCCTTCTTCACGACTGAGAAGCAGGGTGACATCATCACACGTATGAATACCGATATCAGCGGCGTGAGTTCCGTGATCAGCGGGACCCTTTCCAATATAGTCAGCAATATCGCGACTGTGGTCACCACTCTGATCGCTTTATTCAGTATGAGCAAGCCTCTTGCGCTTGTAGGCATTGCTGTGATCCCGATCCTCGTGATACCGACGAGGACGGCCGGACGCACCCGCTGGAAGTATCTGACTCGCAGCCAGGCCAAAAGCGACGAGATGAACCAGAAGATCGATGAGACGCTCTCGGTCAGCGGATCCATGCTTGTCAAGATATTTACCCGGGAGCAGAAGGAGTACGATGACTTTGTCAGAGTGAACAAAGAAGTCACAGATCTCAATCTCAAAGAGCAAAGATCGGGGCAGCTCTTCAGAGTCGTCATGGGAATGTTCACGCAGGTAGGACCGCTGCTGATCTATTTCGCGGGCGGGTACTTCATCATAAGAAACATAGACCCGACTCTGACTGTCGGTATCATCACCGCGACCGTTGCCCTGATCAACAGACTTTACCGTCCTATTGAGCAGCTTCTCAATCTGTCGGTTGATTTTACAAGGTCGCTGGCGCTCTTCACCCGTATCTTCGATTATTTCGACAGGGAAAACACCATTGTGTCTCCGGAGAACGGCAGGAAACCGGATGTCGACAATGAGCCGATCAGATATGAGCATGTCGCATTCAGCTATACTCCTGACAATCCTATCCTCAGGGATGTGGATTTCGAAGTGCCCGGCGGAAGCATGTACGCGATCGTCGGACCTTCAGGATCAGGCAAGTCCACAGTGGTTAATCTCATACCGAGGCTGTACGATGTGACCGGTGGGAGTGTGAAGATCGCCGGTGTGGATGTCAGAGATTTTGACCTTGAATATCTCAGACAGCAGATCGGTGTCGTCACACAGGAGACGTATCTTTTCAACGGCACCATTATCGAAAACCTCAGGTACGCCAATGACTCGGCGACGATGGAGGAGATAGAGGACGCATGCCGCATCGCCAATATCCATGATTTCATCGCAAGTCAGCCGGACGGTTACGAAACACAGGTCGGAAACCGCGGCCTCAAGCTGTCCGGCGGAGAAAAGCAGCGTCTTTCTCTGGCCAGAGTGATTCTCAAGGACCCTAAGATCCTGATCCTTGACGAGGCGACTTCGGCCCTCGACTCAATCAGCGAGAACTCCATACAGGACGCGCTGGAAAAGATGATGGAAGGCCGCACGAGCATCGTCATAGCTCACCGGCTTTCGACGATACTCAAGGCTGACAGGATCCTTGTGGTGAGAGACGGGATCATCGCCGAGCAGGGAACGCACGAAGAGCTGCTGGATCTGGGCGGAACTTACAAAGAGCTCTATGAGACTCAGTTCAGACATGCCATAGACAGCGAGACGGAGAGGAACGCAGAGGATCCTGACGCGGGAGACGGTCTGGATATCAGGACGCTGTCGACTGAATACAGTGTGAGGAAGATAACGGAAGCGGACATCTCGCCGGTATACAGACTGGCAAAATCCAATTCCAGATATTACGAATATATGAAGACTGTCCCTACCAGGGAGAGCCTTACCGAAGTCATTTCGCAGTTACCTGAAGGCGCAGAAGCCGGCAGCAAACATTTTGTCGGTTTCTATAACCGGGATGATGTGCTCGTAGCTGTGATGGATCTGATCACAGGATATCCGGAGAGCGACGATGCCTTCATAGGCTGGCTGATGGTGGACGGAGAGATGCAGGGAAGAGGCATCGGATCGGGCATCCTTGCGGATGTCAGGGCAGCAATGAAGGCTGCCGGTTATGATTATCTGTCTCTTGTATGCGTTGAGAACAATGAAGAGGCTATGACATTCTGGAAGAGTCAGGGCTTCGCGCCGACCGGCGAAGAGCAGATGCAGGACGGATACAGATCGCTGAAGCTGGCGCGCGCGATCTGACGCGGCAGTGCCGGGAAGGATCCGGACTTGCAGTACACCGTGTGATACAGAAAGGAAGATATGCAGACTAAGCTCGGAACAAAATTCTGGATATCCATGCTCATATTCGGCCTTATGGGCCAGATCGCGTGGGTAGTGGAGAATATGTACTTTAACGTGTTCATATATAAAATGTTCCACGCTTCCGCTGCGGACATTTCCGTCATGGTCATGGCCAGCGCGGTTACGGCAGCAGTCACTACCATAGTCATGGGCGCGGTATCCGACAAGGTCGGAAAACGCAAGGCTTTCATGAGCGCAGGTTACATCATCTGGGGCATCAGCATCATCACTTTTGCCTATATCAAAAGCATCCTCCTGACGATCATCATGGACTGCGTCATGACATACTTCGGATCGACTGCCAATGACGCAGCCTACAACGCATGGCTGACAGACAGGGGCGACTCGACGAACCGCGGCAGGATAGAAGGTGTGAACTCTATGATGCCTCTGGTAGCGATACTGGTCGTATTCGGAGGCTTTATGAGTTTTGACCTCGATACTCATGAGGCGTGGACGGTGATCTACTACATCATAGGGATAGGGACTGCACTGATCGGTATCGTCGGATGGTTCCTCATCGAGGACGATCCGGGTCTCAGGCCTTCTTCAGAGAGCCTGGGAAAGACTCTGACCTACAGCTTCAGGCCTTCGGTCGCGTCGGAAAACCGCAGACTGTATCTGGCGCTTCTCAATTTTGCGGTATTCGGTATCTCGATCCAGATATTCATGCCGTATCTTTTGATCTATTATGAAAAGACACTCGGCATGGATAATTATGTGCTGATTTTCGCTCCTGCTATCATACTGGCGGCTGCCGCGACGGTGTTCTACGGAAGATTGTATGACAGCTGCGGGTTTATGAAGAGCATTATGCCGGTATGCGTGATTCTCGCGGCCGGATATGCGCTTTTGTATTTTACCCGGACTACGCTGCCGGTCTTTGCAGGTTCGCTTCTGATGATGACCGGGTATCTCGCAGGTATGTCTGTTTTCGGAGCGATGATCAGAGACAACATACCGGAAGGAAGAGCCGGTCAGTTCCAGGGAGTCAGGATCATCGGGCAGGTATTCATACCCGGGCTCGCGGGACCGGCGATAGGCGCCTGGATCCTGAGAGACGCTGAGCTCATCAGCAACAGTGACGGAACGACATCATTCCTGCCGGACCGCGGTATATGGTCCGCGGCTGCAGCAGTGATTGTCTTGCTGGCGTTACTTCTGATCATAACAATGAGGGAAACGGGAGATGCAGATTAGATTCAGGAAAGCCGTCCGGGATGATCTGGACGCGATAGAGCAGATATATGATCACTCTCATGATGCAGAGGAAGCGGGACAGAGCACCACAGGGTGGGTCCGGAATATCTACCCGGTCCGCGAGGTAGCTGAGGCGGCGCTTGAAAGGGATGATATGTATGTCGGTGAAGCCGGCGGCAGGATCATAGCGACAGGTGTGATCAATCAGATACAGGTAGATGTATATGAAGACTGCGACTGGGTCTTCAAAGGTCCGGAGGAAGACGTGTGGGTCCTGCATACACTGGCCGTGGATCCTGAAGTCAGGGGATTGGGCGCCGGTCCGGCCTTCGTGAGATTCTATGAGGATATCGCCCGGGACGCGGGAGCCTCGATCCTCAGGATCGATACCAACGCGATCAATTCCCGTGCCAGAAAGATGTACGCAAAACTCGGGTATACCGAAACGGATATAGTGCCTACAGTGTTCAATGGCATCCGAGGCGTTGATCTGGTCCTGATGGAGAAGTTTGCCGGGACTGAGATACAGAAGCGCCTGAGAGATATGAGGGATGCGAAATACGCGGATTTTCAGGCGAAGCTGACGCCGGGCGTCGAGCCTGAGCGATTCATCGGAGTCAGAACACCGCAGCTCAGAGCCTATGCTAAGGAACTTGTACGCAGCGGCGGGTATGAGGGTTTTCTCGATGATCTTCCGCACAGATATTTCGATGAGAACCAGCTGCACGCATTTATCATATCTGAGATAAAAGACTATGACAGATGCATGGAGATGACAGAGAGCTTCCTGCCGTATGTCAACAACTGGGCTACGTGCGATCAGCTTTCGCCGAAGGTATTCGCCAGACACAAAGAAGACCTTCTGCGGCACGCGGCTGAGTGGATCGGATCAGCGGACACCTATACTGTAAGATTCGGCATAGGTATGCTGATGCAGCACTTCCTTGACAAAGATTTCGACACTTCATATATGGATATGGTCGCGGGAATACTGTCGGATGAGTATTATATCAATATGATGAGAGCGTGGTATTTTGCTACAGCCCTTGCGAAGCAGTATGACGCGGCTCTGGCGGTCCTGAAAGAACACAGGCTCGATGTATGGACTCACAACAGGACGATACAGAAAGCGACCGAGAGCCGCAGGATCACAGATGAACAGAAAGAATACCTCAGAACACTTAAGATAAAACAATGAGCCAGATTAGTATTTTTGACACTGAAAATAACAGCACACAGCCGCTGGCGGCGAGGATGCGCCCGAGAAATCTAAGCGAGTTCGTCGGACAGCAGCACCTTGTCGGAAAAGGCAAAGTGCTTCGCAACCTTATAGAACGCGACAGCATTTCTTCTATGATATTCTGGGGCCCTCCGGGTGTCGGCAAAACGACTCTTGCCCAGATCATCGCTGCGGGCACAAATGCGCAGTTCATTACTTTCAGCGCAGTGACCAGCGGCATCAAAGAGATCAAGAATGTCATGCAGCAGGCTGACAGGATGACGGCCCTCGGAGCGCGCACGATAGTTTTTGTGGATGAGATACACCGCTTCAACAAGGCGCAGCAGGATGCTTTTCTGCCTTTTGTCGAGAAGGGAAGCATCATACTGATAGGAGCGACGACCGAGAATCCGTCATTTGAAGTCAACGGCGCTCTTCTGTCAAGGTGCAAGGTCTTCGTGCTGCACCAGCTGAGTCAGGAAGATATAGCGCAGCTGATCCGGAACGCGATAAGCGACCCGCGGGGCTTCGGAGAACAGAATGTAGTCATCAGCGATGATGTGATCGACGCTCTTTCCTCTTTTGCCAACGGAGACGCGAGGACCGCGCTCTCTACGCTTGAAATGATGGTCCTCAATGCAGACAGGAGCACAGAAGAGGATACGGGCAGGGAAGTGATCACTGTGACTGAGGAAGACTTTGAGCAGTGCACCTCCAGGAAATCCCTCCTCTACGACAAGCAGGGAGAAGAACACTACAACCTGATCTCCGCCCTTCACAAGTCCATGAGAAATTCTGATGCAGACGCAGCTGTCTACTGGCTTGCAAGAATGCTCGAGTCCGGAGAAGACCCGATGTACATAGCAAGGCGTGTCACCAGATTTGCTGCAGAGGATGTAGGCCTGGCAGACCCGAGGGCGCTCGAACTGTCCGTAGCGGCATTTCAGGCATGTCACCTCATAGGGATGCCGGAGTGCAGTGTCCATCTTACGGAAGCTGTTGTATATAATGCTCTTGCGCCAAAATCCAACGCCATGGAAGTTGCGTATATGGAAGCTGCGGCAGACGCCAACAAGAGTATTGCCGAGCCTGTACCACTCCACATCAGAAATGCTCCGACGAAGCTGATGAAGGAACTTGACTACGGCAAAGGCTACGTCTATGCTCACGATACTGAAGACAAGATCGCGGACATGGAGTGTCTGCCGGACAATCTGAGGGGCAGACAGTATTATCATCCGGGTGATCAGGGCTTTGAACCCAGATTCAGAGACAGATATGAAGCCATCCGGAAATGGCGGGAAGAACACAAAAAGAAGTGATGCCGCAAAGCGCGGACGAAAAAACAGGCTCCTTTACGGGAGCCTGCTGCTATATTCCGGTGATGGTGATCATGCGATCTCAAGAGCGATCTCCATCATCTTGGTGAACGAGTTCTGACGCTCTTCAGCTGTTGTGTTCTCTTCAGGATAGTTGAAAGAGTCGGATACTGTCAGGATGCAAAGCCCGTTCTTTCCGAGCCTTGCGGCATTGCAGTAGAGAGCGGCTGATTCCATTTCAATACCGAGGACACCCATTTTGGACCATGCCATAGCGGAACCGGCGTCATCGTAGAACATATCTGATGAAAGGATATTGCCGACCTTGAAATTCACGCCTGCCTCTCTGGCAGCAGCGACAGATTTCTCAAGAAGCTCAAAGGAAGCGATAGGGCAGAATGTGCCCGGAAGCTGATACTGAGCAGCGTAATTTCCGTTGGTGCAGGCACCCTGAGCGATTATGATATCTCTGACGTGAAGTTCGGGATCGATGGATCCTGCAGATCCGATGCGGATGATGTTCCTGACATCATAGAACGCGAAAAGCTCATAAGAGTAGATCCCTATAGCAGGCTGACCCATTCCGGAGGCCATTACGGATACTCTCTTGCCCTTGTAGGTTCCGGTATAGCCCTGTACTCCGCGTACGTTGTTTACCAGAACCGGATTTTCAAGGAAATTCTCTGCTATGAATTTGCTGCGGAGCGGATCGCCCGGCATCAGTACTGTCTCGGCGAAGTCGCCTGCCTTTGCATTTATATGAGGAGTTGGAATCGACATATTTTCCCCCTTTTCTTAAGCTGCGATGTGTTTTGCCTCTGCGGATCCGAAACGCGGATCCTATGCGAATATTGTATCATACTTTTGCCTGTATGACACCTGTACATGCAGGGAGATGCCTGCTTTCCCCAAAGCAAAAGAAAACCCGTATACTGTACAGATTTCTGATGACATGGAGAGCGACTATGTGATATACTCTTTAGGCTGGTGTTTTATGCCAGCCTAATACCATCAATAAGGGAAACATACTATGAAAGACATTGAGATCAGAGAACTTTTCCGCAATACTGCGGCATATGACGGCAAGGAAGTAGTTGTCCGCGGCTGGGTCAGAGGCAACAGAAGTTCCAACCAGTTCGGATTCATTTCTCTCAACGACGGAACGTTCTTTACGCCTGTTCAGGTCGTATACGAGGCAGACAAGCTGAGCAATTATCAGGAAGTCAGCAAGTTCCGCCTGAGCGCGGGGATCATGGTCAGGGGCACACTGGTGCTTACACCTGACGCAAGGCAGCCATTTGAGATCAAGGCAGATGAGATCATACTTGAAGCTGACTCGGATCCGGATTATCCGCTGCAGAAGAAGCGCCATTCCATGGAGTTTCTGAGAGAGATCGCACACCTCAGAGCGAGGAGCAATACCTTCTCAGCTGTATTCAGAGTAAGAAGCGTAGCTGCGTATGCGATCCATCAGTTCTTCCAGGACAGAGGCTTCATATATGCGCATTCGCCTGAAATCACATGCAGCGATGCTGAGGGTGCAGGTGAAATGTTCCAGGTAACGACTCTCGATCTTGATAATATTCCGCGCAACGAAGACGGAACGATAGACTACACGCAGGACTTCTTCGGAAAGAAAGCCAACCTGACCGTTTCCGGTCAGCTTGAGGCGGAGATCATGGCTCTGGCATTCCGCAATGTTTACACATTCGGTCCTACATTCAGAGCTGAGAACTCCAACACAGCAAGACACGCATCCGAGTTCTGGATGATCGAGCCTGAAATGGCTTTCTGCGATCTTCAGGGAGATATGGACGTTGCTGAAGCGATGATCAAGTTCATCATCAGCGAAGTTCTCAGAAAGTGCCCGGAGGAGATGAATTTCTTCAACAGCTTTGTTGACAAGGGACTCCTTGAGAGACTCAGCAACATAGTCAATTCAGACTTTGAAAGGATCACATACACACAGGCCGTGGAGATCCTTCAGAAGTCCGGCAAAAAGTTCGAATATCCTGTAGAGTGGGGACTCGAACTGCAGACAGAGCATGAGAGATATCTGACAGAAGAAGTATACAAAAAGCCGATTTTCGTTACAGATTATCCGAAGGACTGCAAAGCGTTCTACATGAGGCTCAACGATGACGGAAAGACCGTCGCGGCATGCGATATGCTCGTTCCGGGAGTCGGAGAGATCATCGGCGGAAGCCAGAGAGAAGAGAGATACGACGTTCTATGACGGGCATGAGCAACATCAGAGACGTCCAGATGTTCCCAAGAACACCGGGTAACGCGGAATTCTAAAAAAAGATAATAAAACAGACACAGAAAATACACTAACAATCAGGAGGAACAAATGAAAGGCTATTCAAGCGACAAGATCCGCAACATCGTACTGCTCGGACACGGCAGCACAGGCAAGACTACTTTCCTTGAGGCAGGACTTCTTGACACTAAGGTGATCAGCAGACTGGGCAAGGTAGAGTCAGGCAACACAGTATCTGACTATGAGAAGATGGAAATCGAAAAAGGATATACCATCAACCAGACTCTCGTTCCTGTAGAGTACAAAGGCACGAAGCTTAACTTCATCGACACACCGGGATTCTTCGATTTCGCAGGAGAGGCAAGAGCCGCTCTTTCCACAGGCGCTACAGCAATCATCATGGTAGACGCTTCATCCGGAATCCAGGTAGGAACCGAGAAGGCTTGGGATCTTGTTAAAGAATACAATGCACCGACATTCTTCCTTATCAACAAGATCGACAAGGAAAACGTCAATGTTGACGAAGTGATCGCTGCTCTTCAGGACAAGTTCGGAAGCGCATGCGTTACTCTTGATGACAAGGACGCGCTTGACGAGGCAGTTGCAGGTGCTGACGAAGAGCTCATGGAGAAGTACTTCGAGGGCGAGCCGTTCACAGACGAGGAGTTCGCGCACGGACTTGCTACAGGTATCCACAACGGCGACATCATGCCTGTAATGACAATGAGCGCTCTTACAGGAGAGGGAGTAGAGGTTGTTCTCGATTCTCTCTGCAAATACGTTCCGAAGCCGGCTACAGTAGTTACAAAGGCAAAGGACGCTGATGACAATGATATCGAGATCGCATGCGATCCTGCAGGTGATCTGGTACTCTTCATCTTCAAGACTCTCGCTGACCCGTTCCTCGGCAAGATCTCATACGCAAAAGTTGTTTCCGGAACACTCAAGTCCGGCGCTGACGTATACAATCCGCGTTCAGAGAAATCCGAGAAGCTCGGTTCCGTATTCTTCGTAAGAGGAAAGAGCCAGGAGATGACAGACACTGTAGTTGCAGGCGACATGGTTGCTCTCGGTAAGCTCCAGAACACCAAGACCGGCGACACACTCTGCTCAAAGGCTAAGCAGGTAGTGATCGACAGCATCGCATTCCCGCGTCCATGCTACTTCCTCGCAGTAGAGGCAGCTGACAAGAACGAAGACGAGAAGATGGCTCAGGGTCTCTCCAGACTTATGGAAGAGGATCCGACATTCGTACTCGAGAGAAATGCTGAGACTCACCAGACTCTCCTCGGAGGACAGGGAGACATCCAGCTCGGTATCATCCAGGCTAAGCTCAAAGACAGATACGGAGTAAGCGTAAATGTAGTTCCTCAGAAGATCGCTTACAGAGAGACCATCAAGGGTAACTCCGACGTTCAGGGTAAGCACAAGAAGCAGTCCGGCGGTGCAGGACAGTACGGTGATGTTCATATCAGATTCTCGCCTTCACAGGAGCCGGGACTCGAGTTCTCAGAAGAACTCTTCGGCGGATCAGTTCCTAAGAACTACGTTCCTGCTGTTGAAAAGGGACTCCTCGAATGCATGGAGAAGGGCCCTCTCGCAGGATGCAAGGTACAGAACATCAAGGCAGTTCTCTACGACGGTTCATATCACGAAGTAGACTCCAACGAAGTATCATTCAAGATCGCTGCTTCCCTGGCATTCAAGAAGGGTATCGTAGAGGCTAAGCCATGCCTGCTCGAGCCTATCATGAAGCTGGAGATCACTGTTCCTGAGGCATATGTAGGAGCAGTTATGGGCGACCTTCCTAACAGAAGAGGTATCGTAATGGGAATGGACCCGACTATGAACGGAACCGTTCTCCACGCTGAGGCACCTCAGTCAGAACTCTTCGACTATGCGATCGCTCTCAGATCAATGACACAGGCAAGAGGATCCTTCACTGTTGAGTTTGCAAGATATGCTGAGCTCCCTGGCAACCTCGCTGATAAGGT
>ONHU01000024.1 GCA_900317675.1 uncultured Eubacteriales bacterium | reverse complement strand
CTTTTTGGCTGCTTCGATTGCCTCTTCATCACTGTCGATCTTATCAAAAGGAATTCCTGTAGCATCGATGACTGCCTGTGTCATATCGATCTTCTTCCACGGAGGAGTGACATCAAACTCCTTGTCCCCGTATTTGATGATCGGTGTGCCGTTGACAGCCATAGCACATTTATATGTCACCTGCTCCATGAGATCCATCATGGTCTCCAGATTCACATATGCCTTATATGCCTCCATCGAAGTGAATTCAGGACTGTGGTTTTTGTCCATTCCTTCGTTACGGAACACCTTGCCAATCTCATATACTCCGTCAAGGCCTCCGACGATCAGTCTCTTGAGGTGGAGCTCAAGGGAGATCCTGAGAGTCATGTCGATGTCCAGAGTGTTGTGGTGAGTCAGGAATGGCCTTGCCGCAGCACCGCCTGCGATATTTCCGAGTACCGGTGTCTCGACCTCGATCAGATCATAATCGTCTTCAAGTACACGGCGCATTGTGCTGATGATCTTAGCTCTCTTGAGGAAAGTATCTCTGACATCCTCATTCATGATGAGATCTACATATCTCTGACGGTATCTGAGGTCTGTATCCTTAAGACCGTGCCACTTGTTAGGAAGTACCTGGAGAGATTTGCACAGAAGCTTCACTTCCATAGCTCTGATGCTGATCTCGCCGGTCTTGGTCTTGAATACAACACCGCTGACACCTATGATATCGCCGACGTCATAGGTTTTGAAGACGTTGTATTCTTCCTGTCCGATATTGTCTCTTGCGACGAAGACCTGTATCCTGCCCTGCTTATCCTGCAGGTCAACAAAGGCTACCTTACCCATGCGGCGGAAAGCCATGATACGTCCCGCAACTCTGACCTCCTGATCCTCCATTGCATGGAAGTTGTCCTTGATGTCTCCGGAGTGTGCAGACACGTCAAAAGTCTCTACCAGATACGGGTCTCTTCCCATTTCACGGAGCTCTTCGAGTTTCTTTCTCTTGATCTGTCTCTGTTCGCCTATTTCCTTTTCAGTCAGTTCTCTTTCTTCTGCCTGATTCTGGACCTGGTTCGCATTCTTCTCTGACATTATCTGCTGACCTCCAGTATCTCATACTTTGCCATACCATCCGGAACAAGGAACTCGACCTTATCTCCGGCCTTGTGTCCGATAAGATGTTCGCCTACAAGTGAAGCGTTGGACAGTTTGCCGTTGAGAGGGTCAGCCTCTGTTGTACCGACGATCTTGTATGTTGCTGTGATCCCGAGGACAAGGTCCTTTACTGTTACTGTACGGCCTGTCTGGACAGAATCATCGCCTTCTTCAGTCTCATCTACGATCACTGCTGTACGGAGGATCTCTTCGATCTCAGAGATCCTTTCTTCAGTCTCAGCCTGAGCATCCTTAGCTGCGTCGTACTCAGCATTTTCACTGATATCTCCGAGTGCGATAGCCTCTTTGAGCCTCTGAGCGTTCTCTTTACGCTGTACAGTGATAAGATGTTCTAACTCAGCGTTAAGGTTGTCATAACCTTCTCTGGTCATTTCATGGATTTTGTTAGGTGCCATTTCTCTTCCTTTCACTTAAGAATCTATCTTATATTTTTTATAAAAGTATTATCTTATTTATAAGAGACAGCCAATTTCGCCCGTCTCATATTTCGCAACATTTTCACTGGATGACAGTCTGAGGATCGCTGAATAGTGAAGCTTGAACCTGATCACGTCACCTGCTTTGATTATCTCATCGCAGTCCTCTATATCCAGTATCGTATGGTCCCCTGAGCATCCTATCACTTCAGATCCAGGCAGCTGAGGGAGGATGTCAGCGATATCGCCGTAGTCCGCTCCGCCGATAGCCAGAAGCGCGCGTCTGCGGTTTCCGCGGTCTCTGTATTTTGCCTTTTTGCCGAAAGCATTGACGCCGAGTTCCCCAACAGGATGCGTAGGCTTTGTCCTGACTTCTATGACTTCGGCATCCAGAGTGATCGCATCATCATGGAGCTGACGGAGTTCTTCGCGTCCGTATATCCTGCAGGTCTCTTCAAGAGCACCGACAAAAGCAGCCCCGCCGATCCTGAGCATATTGATCTTGGATGGCATCTTCCCGTCAAATACAGGCATCAGGCTCGAGGTCGCCCCGCCCGATACGATCTCAAGAGTTCTTCCGATCGCTGCCTCTACAGCCTCTGCATATTCTGCAAGCTGCTGCATCTTCTGACCTGTCGGAATGACTGATCCATAGCAGCCGAGATTGGTTCCGATCCCTGCCAGGTTAAGCCCTGTAAGCACTTCTTCTGTGTATTTTGCGACGTCAACCAGCTCTTCAAGTTCCCAGAAGCCTTCTCTGAGATCCCCCAGATCCGCCATCAGTATCACATTGTGGATCTTTCCGGCTCTGATAGCTGCTTCATCGAGAGCTCTGAGTGTGGAAAACTCACTCTGAAGACTGTATTCACAGACCTTGACCATCTCATCAAGTTCAGAAAGCATCGGGACTCTTATCATCAGCATAGGTATTCCGACCCCTGCCTCCTTGGCGCGTCTGAGCTGCTCAAGCCTCGAGGAGGCTATCCACTTTGCTCCGCATGCTTCATAGTCAAGCGCCGTGCTGGCAAGACCATTTGTGACCTTGAATACGCCTGCAACATCGATCCCGGCTTCGCTGCACCATGAGACGACGGTATTCATATTCTCACGGAGTTTTTCGTGATCTATATTCAGTGCCGGTCTTTTTTTCATCTGATCCCCCTCTCTGAAGATATCATCAGTCCGCGAGCTTATTCTCCTCTACGAACCTTCTGATCTTCATTCCGGTCGTCTTGTTGAATTCTCCTCTTTTGAGGACAACGTGCTTTACCCTCTTCCAGTCCGGCCACTGAGCATTGAGTCTGTCGATCTCGCTGCTGATTAGAGACAGGACCGCTCCATCATCATCTGCCTGATCACCGATAGCTTCACGGACATTTTCCATATCCGGTCTGAGTGTTACATAGATCCCGCGGAGCATACGGTCTTCGTTGTTTTCATCGGCCCATACCATGCATTCTTCTACATAAGGGCTTCTGGCGATCTTTTCTTCAAGCTCTTCAGGGAAGACATTCTTGCCGTTGGCGGCAATTATGACATTCTTGCTGCGGCCTGTTATGTAAATATAGTTGTCAGCATCCAGATGACCTATATCGCCTGTATGGAACCAGCCGTTCTCCATGCATGCAGCGGTTGCTTCCGGGTTCTTGTAGTAGCCCATCATGACCTGCGGTCCTCTGAAGCAGATCTCTCCGTTTCCGTCTTCGTCTTTGTTCACTATCTTGCATTCAGTGAACTGGAAGAGCTTTCCGGCGGATTCATTTCTCATATATTTCCACTGATCCGGATTGAGAGCTACCATAGGCGATGTCTCTGTAAGTCCGTAGCCCTGCAGGCACGGGATACCCATGCTTCTGAAGAACGCCAGGACTTTCGGATCGACTCTGGCGCCGCCGGCAATGAACATATCGATGCGTCCGCCGAACTGACCCATGATCTTGCTTGTGACCGGTCTGGCAATATTGATGCCGACTCTGCTTGTGACATTGTTGATCGCAAGGATAGTGTTGACCAGCTTCTGCTTGCCCTGCTTCCTGAGTGTCTTCTGGATCGTGTTATAGAACTTCTCGTAGATCAGAGGAACAGCAAGCAGGAATGTAGGTCTTACTGCCTGCATATCCTTGGTGATGTACTTGAGCCCTCTGCAGAACGCCATAGAAGCTCCCATGAAGCAGCCTTCAAGCATTGTGCAGGTACATTCATAGGTATGATGGATAGGCAGCACGCTGAAGAATATGTCCTCAGGGCATACCTCAAGATAAGTCTGCGCTATCAGGATGTCTGAACAGAGATTTCTGTGTGAGAGCATGACCCCCTTGCTGACTCCTGTAGTTCCGGATGTGAAGAGGATCGACACCATGTCCGAAGCTCTGACTCTCGCGTCAGTAAAGGATCTGTCGCCTGATTCTGATTTTGCTATACCTTCCGACCTGAGGATGTTCCAGGAATACAGACCGTTTTCAGGATCTTCATGAGCATCCATATTGACACCGATCACGATCCTGAGGCCAGTCTTTCCTGAAGCCTTGATGTTTCTGAATATTTCGTAGTACTTGTTCTGGCAGCAGATGACAGCGTCTATGTCGCCCATCCGGCACAGGTTTTCCAGCTCTTCAGCTGAAAGCTCCTTATCGAGAGGAACAACCACTCCGGTGCCGCCTGTAATTGCAAAATATGATTCAGCCCACTCATAGCAGTTCGCCCCTATGATTCCTATATGAGAACCTTTGAGTCCCAGCCCCATAAGCGCTGTTCCGAGTCCTCTGACATCACGGCGTACTTCATTATATGTAAACTCTGTAAAATCCTTTTCGCCCGGCATGATCTGATGATACAGCACCTTGCTGCCCCAGATATCTGCGCTCGATTCGAGAAGGTATTTGAGGTCCGGTACAGCTCTCCCGATCCTGTACATTACCTCAGGAACTTTACTTTCAGTAATAGCGTTAACAAAACTCTGCATATCTGCCATTTCGGCATCCTTGAGTTCTCTGTATTCTTCTTCTGTCAGAGAATCGAGGTCTGCCTCGGCATACTGCTTCAATATAAATCTGTAATCTTTTTTCATCTGATAAACTACTGCTTTCTTTCCGGTCATCTTGACTGACCATATCTGAATATCCGGACGCACTGATCAGATGTGTCACCTGATTATCCAGTCCCGAACTGATAAATTTTACCATTATAAATGCCGGTGGTCAACTCCGTTGAAAAGAGTGTGTCAGGGGATTTTTTCCCTGACACACCCGATGACAGTTCAGTAAAAATAACAGGCGCGCCCGCATAAGCACGCCTGTCAGATACTATCTTTCAAATACACGCAGGAACTGTTTCGTCCTTTCTTCCTGAGGGTCTTCAAACACTTTTACAGGATCTCCCTGCTCTACGATCACTCCGCCGTCCATAAACAGAACGCGGTTGCTGACTGCTTTGGCAAACGGCATCTCGTGTGTTACGACAACCATCGTCATCTTTTCATCTGCCAGCTGGCGGATTACTTTGAGAACTTCGCCTGTGAGCTCCGGATCGAGAGCTGAAGTCGGCTCATCGAAGAAGAGTATCTCCGGTTTCATTGCCAGAGCTCTTGCGATCGCGACTCTCTGCTGCTGGCCTCCGGAAAGCTGATACGGATATGCGGAAGCCTTATCTGCGATGCCCATCTTGCCAAGAAGCTCCATTGCTGTCTGCTCAGCTTCTTCCTTGCTGCGGCCCTGAACATGGATCGGAGCGTCGGTGATGTTTTTGAGGATGCTGTAATGCGGGAAAAGGTTGAACTGCTGGAAAACAAGACCGCAGTACCCCCTGAATTTACGCATTTCCTGTGATGTCACGTATACCGCATGACCGTTTTCATCTGTATGAGCAGCCTTCTCTCCCATATAGATGATCTCCCCGCCGTCTATTGTCTCAAGGAAGGTAGCGCATCTGAGCAGTGTCGATTTGCCGGAACCCGATGGTCCGATAATGCTGACGACTTCACCGCTGTCGACGTTGAAGCTTATATCTTTCAGTACTTCAAGTTCACCGAAGTGTTTCTCGATTTTATTCATCTCTAGGATCATTGCCGCACCTCCTACTTGTAGTAATCCATGGATTTCTCGATCCTGGTCATGATGAATTCTACTACATAGTTGGCTACGAAGTAGAATACGCCGGCTATCAGGAACGGCATGAACGATGACTGCGAGGCCGAGATCTGCTTAGCCAGTGAGAATACTTCTGCATACGCGAGTGTGAATGCGAGAGATGTATCCTTGACCAGTGTGATGACCTCATTGGTGACTGAAGGCATGATGATCTTGACTACCTGCGGCAGAATGATTCTCATGAAAGTCTGAGTCTTAGTGTATCCAAGCACCTCGGCAGCTTCGTACTGACCTGCAGGTATGGATTCTATGCCCCCGCGGTAGATCTCCGCGAAGTAAGCCGCGTAGTTGACGACAAATCCTATGATCAGCGCCGGGAAACGCCAGTGGCCGATATTCCATCCGAACAGATAATACGGTCCGAAATACCATGCGAGAAGCTGCAGCATCAGCGGTGTCCCTCGCATGATCGAAATGTATCCGCTGATGAAGCCGCGGATGATTTTGAATCTGGATTTTCTGAGCAGAGCAACGACCATGCCCAGCGGCAGAGAACCTATAAGCGTACAGAAGAAGATCATCAGGGTCTTCCCCATCCCATCCGCCATGGTTGAAAGCATTGTTGTAAAAGTCATAAGCAGTCTTCTTTCTTTTTTCCGGTTCAGACAGTCAGACCGGCGGGACATTACGCCCCGCCGGCATGTCTGGTCAATATCTTGATTTTATGAGTCTGCTTTATTTGTTGATCATTGTGAGATTCTCATAGATCTCTTCATATTTCTTGCCGATCTCATCCATTGTTCCGTCTTCAGCCAGTGCCTTAAGAGCCTCATCGACCTTGTCGCGCAGTGCTGTATCTCCTGTACGGAATCCGATCGCGTAGATCTCTTCGCAGATGTCCTCGTCGAGGTAAGCAAGACCTTCGACCTTAGTCATCTGATAGTCGCCGGTAGTAACGTCGATAGCGATCGCATCGATCGTTCCTGCCTTGAGCTCGTTGACTGCGATGGTGTATGTATCGAATACGAGCGGCTGGCCGTCAGCAAATGTTGCAGCAAGCTCCTGGCATCCGCCTTCAGCTTCAGGGGTCTCCATCATTTCCTGTGCGGAAGTGCTGCCCTGAACACCTACCTTCTTGCCTGCGAGATCTTCCTTGGTCTTGATGTCTGATCCTTCGAGAACCATGATCTTGATCTGGTTGATCGAATATGGTTCGCTCCATGCGAACTTAGGCTCTCTGTCAGGGCTCTTGGTGAATCCTGACCAGATGCAGTCAATGCTTCCTGATTCAAGCTCAGCATCCTTGGCATCCCAGTTGATCGGAACGCCTACATATTCCCATCCGTAGTAGTCGCATACAGCCTGAGCAAGCTCTACGTCGAAGCCTGTTGTCTCTCCATCGTCTCCGATATATGAGTATGGAGGGAAGTCCTTGTCATAACCATGCTTGAACTCAAAGCCTTCGCCGTAATCTGTTTCAGCAGCTGCAGCATCACCTTCACCGCTGTCTCCGCTGTCCTGACCTCCGCAAGCTGTGAATGCCAGCAGAGTGAATATCATTGCAAATGCAAGAGCAAGTACTGTAAATTTCTTCTTCATAATATTGTTATCCTTCCTGTCGCTGCCTACGCGCAGACACATTTCCCGGTTTTCCGCTTTAGTATACTAAAGCGATAAATCAACAAAGCAATAGTACCAAATATATCACCAAGGGTCAAGCTATATAATGGTTTCTTTTTTGAACACTTACGGCAGTTTTACAACGTCTATCCACTCGATTGCTTCGGATATCTCGAAGAGTTCGTCAGGCGTGAATTCCGCTGCGGAATTCGACGAACCGCATGCAGGAAAAACAGATTCGAACCGCTTCATCGACTCATCGCAGTATATGCGCACATCATCTCTTGTCACGCCAAAAGCGCACACTCCGCCGATCTCGTGATTCGTGTACTCAGGGACCTCTTCAGGAGAAAGCATCTTCGCTTTCTCACCGAAAAAAGCTTTGTATTTCTTATTGTCTACCCTTGCATCACCGGCGACCTGGATAAGCACTCCGCTTCCGTCCTTGAGCTTGAAACTCAATGTCTTGCATATACGTGCAGGCTCTACGCCGACTGCTGCTGCAGCAAGCTCAACCGTCGCACTCGATACATCAAATTCCATGATCCTGTCTGCGCAGCCTTTCTTCTCCAGATACTCCCTTGCTATTTCGATAGACATATCATTACCTCCAATCCCTTGTTTCTGTTTTTTCTATGTTAATGTTGTGTCCTTGTCTTCGTCAGGATCAGTCCTGCTGCAAGACCGATCAGTGAAGGTACTATCCATCCAAGGCCTGCTCCGAACAACGGGAATATCCGAGTCCCCAGTTCTGTCATTGCAGGAATGCCCAGGGCTGTCTGTATTCCCTCAGGCAGCGTCTTGCAGAAGTCGAAGACTGCAGGAATGAACGCACCGATAATGACTCCTCTGTATACATATACGCTCTTGCCAAAACGCTTTTCAAACAGTGCCGCAAGCACCAGAACAGTGACCATCGGGTAGAGCAGCATAAGTACAGGGACAGCGTATTTGATGATAGCTGTCAGGCCGGCATTGGATACTGCAAAGGAAAAGATCGTAAAGGATACAGCCCAGCCCTTGTAGCTGAATCTTCCCGGAAACATGCTCACGAACATCTCTGAGCAGCTTGTGACGAGTCCTATTGCGGTCTTAAGACATGCAAAGGTGATCGTTATGGCCAGGACCAGCATTCCCAGTCTTCCCAGATAATGCCCTGATATCTGCGTAAGAGCTATACCTCCGTTATCTGACACTTCGAAAAGGCCTCTGGACTGAGCACCCATGATTATAGTAAGTACGTATATCACACTCATCAGGACCGCAGTGAAGACTCCCGCTTTTACTGTTTCTCTCGCTACATCATCATCACGGCTGATCCCCATGCTTCTTACAATACGGATAATGACTATGCCGAAAGCAAGCCCCGCAATAGCATCCATCGTTCCGTAGCCCTCGATAAATCCATTGAAAAACGCTCCGCTCCGGTAGGCATCTGTCGGCTCTATCTGAGACATCGGCGCACCCGGATGAGACAGCGCCACGACAACAAGTATGCCCAGGAACAGCAGAAACACAGGATTGATTATCTTGCCGATCCAGATGGTGATCCCTCCCGGTTTCAGGGAAAAGAACAGTACAAACGCAAAGAATACAAAAGTGAATATCAGCTGACCGATCCTGAAGGTTGAATCGCTGACCATCGGAGCGATTCCTGTAGTAAAAGAAACAGTCGCGCATCTCGGTATCGCGAAGAAAGGTCCTATAGTAAGATACAGAACAGTTGTGAACAGGACTCCGAACCATCCCGAGACCTTGCTGCTCAGCTGCAGCAGGTCATCACTGTGTGTGTTGCCTAAAGCCGCGACAGCAAGGATCGGTATGCTTACAGCAGTGATTATAAAACCTATTATAGCAGGCCACGAATTGCTTCCGGCGAGCTGTCCGAGGTGTACAGGAAAAATCAGGTTGCCCGCTCCGAAAAACATTCCGAACAAAGTGCTGGCAACTACAATAGTCTCTTTGAGTGATAATTTTGTTTTCATAATAACCTATCCCGCATAATTCCGACAGTCAGGGGAATTCTGTACAGTAATATGCGGTCATCTCCTTACCTGATTATTATATATTCTGTTATTATTGCTGGCAATCTCGGCTTTTTGTAATCAGTTTTTTCAGCAATATTACATACTTTTCTGATTGTTCCTTATTTAGAAATACAAAAAAATTGTAAAAATATGTGATCTGTAGTATAAGTATTAATTGTGCGTAACAACACTATCATTATTTCAGAAAGGCTTATTATTACATGGAAAGCAAGCGTAATACTTTTTCAAGCGCATTCGGATTCGTTCTTGCTTCAGCTGCCAGTGCGGTAGGACTCGGAAACATCTGGAGGTTCCCATATCTCGCAGCAAAAGACGGCGGAGGCGTCTTCCTGCTGGTTTATATCATCCTTGCACTGACATTCGGTTTTACCCTCCTCATATCTGAGGTAGCCATAGGAAGAAAGAGCAGACAGAGCGCATATACCGCATATGGTACACTGCATAAGAAATCGGGCTGGATAGGTGTATTTGCCAGTGCGATTCCTTTCATCATTCTTCCTTATTATTGCCTGATCGGCGGATGGGTGCTCAAATACTTCACCGCTTTTATTTCAGGTGATGCTGCGGCTTCCGCTCAGGATGGATACTTCACCGGATTTATTACATCATATGTTTCTCCTATCGTATTCGATGTCCTGTTTCTGGGCGCAACAGCATTTGTTGTATATAAGGGTGTAGAGAAAGGGATCGAGCGTGTATCCCGCATCCTCATGCCTGTCCTTCTGGTTCTGGTTGTTGGAATTTCAATTTTCTCTCTGACAATCGAAGGCGAAGGCGGACGCACCGGACTTCAGGGGTTTGCCGTCTACATCATCCCTAATTTCTCGGGAATGAGTTTCAAGACTTTCTTCTATATAGTAGTTGATGCAATGGGCCAGCTGTTCTACAGTATCAGCGTCGCCATGGGAATCATGGTCACTTACGGCTCTTACTTCAGCAGAGAGAGCAATCTGGTCAAATCAGTCAACCAGATCGAGTTCTTTGATACTCTGGTCGCTTTCCTCGCCGGAGTCATGATCATACCTGCGGTATTCGCATTCCTCGGAATGGAAGGCATGCAGAATTCCGGTCCGGGACTCATGTTCATCGCTCTTCCTAAAGTTTTCGCTAAAATGGGAGCAATCGGAACTATCGTCGGAGCGGTCTTCTTCCTGATGGTGCTCTTTGCGGCTCTTACAAGCTCGGTTTCAGTAATGGAAGCTGTAGTATCCGGATGCATCGACAGATTCGGATGGGAACGCCACCGGGCAGTAGTCCTGGAAGGTGTTTTCGCTCTGGTGCTCGGCATCATAGTTTGCCTCGGATACAATGTATTCTACTTTGAAGCCACACTTCCGAACGGAGTCACAGCGCAGATACTCGACATCTTCGACTACCTCAGCAACTACATACTTATGCCTGTAGTCGCCATCAGCACATGCATCCTGATCGGATGGATCTTAAAGCCGGAGACAATTATCGCTGAGATCACACGTAACGGTGAGCATTTTGCACGTAAGAATCTCTACGTTATCATGGTAAAATACATCGCACCACTGCTTCTGACAATCCTCCTTCTCGGAGCATTCGGAGTATTCTAGACCTTAAGGTCCGTCTGAACTGATCATCAGGTTTCAACGCATAAAAAATTCAGACATGGAAATGCCCCCGGGCTTGGCCCGGGGGCATTGTTGTATATCCACTGTTAAGTCGGATCAGGAGCAAGTGACAGAGTCTGTCAGATCTCCCTCCTTCCCTCTACCGCTTTGAGAAGGGTCACTTCATCGGCATATTCAAGGTCTCCTCCGACCGGGATGCCGTGCGCTATCCTTGTCACCTTGATCCCTGCAGGCTTGAGAAGCCTTGAGATATACATCGCTGTGGCTTCACCTTCTATATTGGGATTAGTCGCGATGATGATCTCTTTGACTTCGCTGTCTCCCTGCAGCCTTGTGATCAGGGATTTCAGATTGATATCATTAGGCCCGATCCCCTCTGCAGGAGAGATCGCTCCGTGCAGAACATGATACAGACCTCTGTATTCTCTGATCCTCTCCATCGCCATCACATCCTGAGGTGTCTCGACAACGCAGATCACAGATCTGTCTCTGGTTGCATCAGAACAGATGAAGCATTGTTCCTGATCCGTAAGGTTGCCGCAGACACTGCAGTATCTCAGGCCTCTTTTGGCTCCTACAATGGCTTCGGCCAGGGTTTCTGCCTCCCTGTCTGAAAGACTCAGGATATGAAAAGCCAGCCTCTGGGCCGTTTTACCGCCAATGCCCGGAAGCTTGCTCAATTCATTGATCAGTCTGTTTAACGCTCTCGGATACTGTTTCATTAAAGTCCCGGGATACCCATACCGCCGAATCCTCCGGTGATCTTATTCATCTCGGAGTCAACGAGCTCTTCCATCTGTCTCATAGCTTCATTAACTGCAGCCATGACGAGATCCTGCAGCATTTCAACATCATCAGGATCTACTACGTCCTTGTCTATCACCAGTTTTGTGATCTCCTTGTTGCCGTTGACGGTTACCTCGATAGCCCCGCCGCCTGCTGTAGTGGTGATTTCTCTCTCAGCAAGCTCTGCCTGTGTCTTCTCCATTTCGGCCTGCATAGCCTGAAGCTGCTTAAGCTGCTTCTGCATATCCCCGCCGCTCTGTCTTGTTTTAGGCTTCTTGCCTGCTCTCATTCCTTTGCCCATGTCTTTGATCTCTCCTTATTGTGTTATTGGTGTATTATCTGACGATCAGCATCAGCCTGTTATCTCAGGTCTGATACCGAAGAGTGTTTCTATATCATCTGCTACTTCACTCACATTGACATCATTGTCTATGATCCTGGACGTCTCTTCTTCCGCAGCTGTGTCTGTCTTGACCGCAGCCCTGGCCTCTGCAGGGTCCCCGGCTCTGAGCGTTACGAAAACGTCCGGTCCGTACAGACTCTTGACGGCTCTGGTGATATCTCCCATCTTGTCCTCGGCCATTCTCATCTTGCCCGGCCTGATGGTGACGACCAGCTCTCCGGTGTCAAAATCTGTTCCCCGCGAGTGTCTTCCCACCAGACTCAGAAAGCTTCTGTCGGATCTTGAAATAGTATCTACGACTGTATTCCACATCACATCAGGGCTGCCTGCCTGTTCACGCGGCATAGGCGTTATCTCAGTAACCGGTTCGGTGTACTGCTCAGGCTGAGGTTTCTCTGAATGTTTTCTTTCAGTCTCTGTGCGTGAAACAGACTTCAGAGGTGCTGCCTGCACCGGTTTTGCTGCTGCAGGCGCTGTTTCAGCAGGTGCTGCGCTGAGTCCGCCTGCCAGCCTGACGGCTGCCGTCTCCAGCAGTATCCTCGGACTGTCCGAGTACCTGCCTACATTGATATATTCAGATATGAGTCTGATTGCTTTTTCGATGGAGGCAAGATCCAGCTTGTCTGCCTGAGCCTTGAGCCTTGCCAGGTTTTCAGCAGATGACCCGAGTATCCTTCCCGGTCTGGAAACATACTTGACTACCATCAGGTTGCGATAATGTGTCAGCCAGTCTTTGAGAATCTGTTTTGCGTCCTTGCCGCGCCTGATGATCTCATCAATATATATGAGAGCCTTGCCGGTATCTCCTGCGGCTGCAGCTCCTGTGAGCGCCAGGAAAAAGTCTTCTCCCGCAGCTCCTGTATACTCAAGCACAAGTCCCCTGTCAAGCTGTGTATCTCCGGCAGCGATGCACTGCTCAAGGATACTGAGAGAATCTCTGACTGACCCGTCTGCTCTTGAAGCAATCGTGACAAGGGCGTCTCTTGTAGCCGTGATCCCGCGCTTCGCGCAGATACGCTCCATACCGGAAACGAGTTCCTCTTCAGAAACCCTTCTGAAGTTGAGCTGCATGCATCTCGATCTTATGGTCGAGCGGACCTTCTGCGGGTCTGTAGTAGCAAGTATAAAGATCGCATGCGCAGGCGGCTCCTCGAGCGTCTTGAGAAAGGCATTCTCTGCAGCCTGGCTCAGCATATGGACTTCGTCGATGATATATACCTTATATCTGCCGACTGTAGGCGGATATTTGACCATATCGATGATCGTCCTGAGATCGTCAACTCCATTGTTTGAAGCGGCATCAAGTTCGATCACATCGACAAAGCGTCCTTCCCTGATCGCTTCGCAGTTGGCACAGTGTCCGCAAGGGATCGTCCTGTCTTCCCCGAGATCCGCCTCCGGCGTACCCGGCTCTCCCTGCATGCAGTTGACCGCTTTCGCGAGGATCCTGGCAGTACTTGTCTTGCCTGTCCCGTGAGTCCCGGAAAAGAGGTATGCCTGACTGACCGAACCTGTCCTGATCTGGTTCTGCAGGATGCGTACGATATGTTTCTGTCCTATTATATCTTCGAATACTTCCGGCCTCTCGGCTCTGTAAAGTGCAAGCTGCATATTAGCTCCTGTCGATCAAATGCGTTTATACAAAAAACCGCCGGCCGGACGGTCAGCAGTACGCAGAGGCTTGTCTGCGGCACACAGTACGGGCCGCTTAATGCTGCTGCCTCTCGGCCCTGACATGGTTCACGGTGTCCTGTTGCGCAGGGCCCCCGCGCACTGCAGGCCGCCCGCCGGCACGGACTATTATAGCATAAGAGTCAGATGCGCTCAAGAAAAGAATCATTACTCCTTCAGCCGCTGATAATAATGAAGCAAAGAGGCTCAGCAAGAGGATTCGCAGGTTTACTTGTCTGTTGTTCTGTGCTAAAATAATCGAGGAATCGCTGTCATACAGCTGTTTCCTCACAATATTTAATGTTACCGGGAATACGAATCACATGCTGACAGCCTGTTGATTCTGCATTCCTCTTTTTTTACATAAGGGAGTATTTATGAACACGAACAAGAGATGGCTATACCTCGCAACTGCAACTCTGACACTTCTGTTTCTCGGTCTGATCTATGCATGGTCGATCTTCAGAACACCTTTGAATGAGCTCTTCCCTGACTGGACGATCTCACAGATGTCACTGACCTTCACCATTTCCATGATCTTTTTCTGCCTCGGCGGTTTTGCCGGTGGTCTGATGAGCAAGAAGTTCAGCGTACGCACCAGATTTCTTATTTCTGCAGTTATGCTGTTTATCGGGTTTTTTGCTGTATCAGCGGTAAAAACATCCGCGCCGGCTGCAAGTCTGACTATGCTGTATGTATTTTACGGCGTATTCGGGGGAGGCGGCGTCGGTCTTGCATATAACGCAGTCATCGGTACTCTCAACAAATGGTTCCCGGACAAAGTCGGACTGGCGTCCGGTATCATGCTGATGGGTTTTGGACTCGGCGGTCTTGTACTGGGATCAGTCGTCAACAGCATGATAGGCTCTATGGGCATCCTTCCGGTGTTCAGGATCCTTGGTATCGTCATCGCCGTGATCTGTGTTCTTGCCGCATTTATCATCAAGTCTCCTTCGGAACAGGACAGCGCTGCACTTGCGCAGCTGGCTGCAGCTGCAAAAGGATCTGTTTCACAGAAAGCTCCGGCATTGAAAGACTATTCCGCAGGAGAAATGCTTAAGACAGCAAGATTCTGGTTCTTCACTGTCTGGGCCATCCTCCTCAACTCCGCAGGTCTTCTTGTAATCAACAGCGCTGCCAATATCTCCGTAGCCTTCGGCGGAACAGCTGTCCTCGGAATGATCGTTTCTCTCTTCAACGGAGCAGGCAGGATCATTGCCGGCAATAACTTTGACAGATTCGGAAGAAAGGCGGCTACTATCGTCAACAATTCGTTCATGCTCGCAGCAGGCATCTTCCTGACGCTCGGCGGCATGAGCGGCAAGTATGCTTTCATCCTGATAGGCCTCATCTTCGTCGGACTCGCATACGGCGGCTGCCCGACGATCACTTCAGCGTACATCAACAAAGCATTTGGTCCGGCCAACTTCCCGACCAACTTCAGTATCGCTAATTTCAGCCTTATCCCGGCTGCTACGATCGGGCCGATGATCTCATCCGCCCTTCTCGAAGCTGCAGGAGGAAGCTATAACACCAATTTCTATGCTATCATCGGCTTCTCAGCAGCTGCCCTGGTTATGTGGGTCCTTCTCAACATTTCAAGCCGCAGCGCTGAATAATCATGGTACAATCAGTATAAATAACCGTCTGCCCGGGTGGCAGATTCCGAGGGTATAAGGGAGTCTGATTCATGCCTATTAAAGTTCCTAATGATTTGCCTGCAATCGATACGCTGACAGAAGAAAATGTATTCGTGATGACGGATACCAGGGCTATCACCCAGGATGTCCGTCCTTTGAAGATACTGCTTCTCAATCTCATGCCTACCAAGATCGAGACTGAGACGCAGCTGACGAGACTGCTTGGAAACACGCCTCTGCAGATCGAACTTGAGCTTCTGCAGACATCGACTCACAAGGCAACCAATACTTCAGAAGAGCACATGATCGCTTTTTACAAGACCTTTGATCAGGTCCGGGATCGTAATTACGACGGAATGGTGATCACCGGCGCTCCTGTTGAGATGCTGGAATTTGAAGAAGTCGACTACTGGGATGAACTATGCGAGATCATGGAGTGGACCAAAACGCATGTCCACAGCACATTCCATATCTGCTGGGGCGCGCAGGCTGCTCTGTACTACCACTATGGTATCCAGAAGCGTCTGCTTGATAAAAAGCTCTCAGGTGTATACAGACATCATCTCGATTATAAGAAAGGCATGCTTTTCCGCGGCTTCGATGATGAGTTCAACGTACCTCATTCGAGGAACACCACCGTTCTCCGCGAAGATATCGAGAGCATTCCGGAGCTCAAGATCCTCGCAAGTTCTGACAAGGCCGGTGTTTTCTGTGTAAAATCATCCAATGACAGGCAGATATTCGTTATGGGACATTCCGAATACGACGGGAATACCCTGCTCAAGGAATACATGAGAGACAAAGCCGCAGGTATTGATCCGGATGTTCCTGAGAACTACTTTCCTGATGACGATGATACAAAGGAACCGCTGGTCACATGGCGCTCATGCGCAAATCTGATCTATTCCAACTGGCTCAACTATTTCGTATATCAGTCGACCCCATACGATCTTCGCCTGATTTCCAATGAGGATCTGGCCCCTGTACTCAGGAACCGTTCAGATCTGACCGTGTGCAAATTCGGCGGTACATCTGTTGCTGACGCTCAGAAATATAAGAATGTTGCCGAAATCATCGGAAGTGATCCCGCAAGAAAACTGATCGTAGTATCAGCTCCGGGAAAAAGACCGACAGGCGTAATATCCGCAGAGACTCCATACGGAAGCAGGAAGACTGAGGAAGAAAAGATAACCGACCTTCTGCTGCAGGCCGGCCGTGATCCGGACAGATATGAAGCTGCTCTCGAAATCGTCGCGCAGCGCTTCAAGGAAATCGTTTCCGGTCTCGGAGTCAGCATTGATATCGATCAGGAGATGGATATCATACATCAGACAGCATCCAGGATGAAACAGGGCAGCAGGATGCTCCGCTCATATCTCGCCAGCAGAGGCGAATATCTTTCAGCAAGGATACTTGCGGAATATCTGGACTATGATTTTGTCGACGCTGCCGACATCATAAGATTTGACAGTGAAGGGGCTTTTTCCAAAGCTGAGACAAGAGGGATGATTGCTGCAGAGATGCGTCATCATGAGCGGGCGGTGATCCCAGGCTTCTACGGATCGGACGATGACGGGCGGATCTACACTTTTGCCCGCGGGGGTTCGGATATAACCGGCGCTCTTGTTGCCGAAGCAGTGAAAGCAGACCTATATGAGAACTGGACTGATGTTACAGGTCTGATGATGGCAGATCCTAAGATCGTCAAGGATCCTCTGACTGTGCCGGTTCTCGTCTACCGCGAACTGAGAGAGCTTGCGCTGAGAGGGGCTGAAGTGCTCCATGAAGACGCTGTATCGCCTGTCAGAAGGCTGGGAATCCCTATCAACATCAAGAACTCCAATGAGCCTGACAAGCCGGGAACTCTGATCGTACAGAACGCGGATTTCTATGAGTCTCCTATCAAGATCTCAGGCATTTCTGGCAAGACCGGATACGCTTCCATTCTTATAGAGAAAGACGGCCTCAACAAGGATCATTCTATCATGCCTAGGATCGACAAAGTGATATCCGACTTCGGGATCACGATCACGGGTCAGCAGCTCGGGATCGATTCTGTAGCTCTTATCGTAGAAGCTGACGCTGTCAGAGAAAACCGCGAAGAGATCATCGAAGCTCTGAGAAATGTCTCCGGCGCGGATGATGTTGATATTTCTACAGGTCTGGCAACGATCTCTGTCGTAGGCAGGAATATCACAGGGACCGTATCTGTCGCAGTCAGGATATTTGAAGCGCTGTCCGGCGAACATGTGAATATCCGGTTTGTAGACCATGCGCCGGACAGGATCAGTGTGCAGGTCGGAGTCAGTGAAAATGACTACCGCAGATCGGTCAGAGCGATATACAAAGCATTTACCAACCTTCCGGTGTAAGCAGCACGGATCAGACGGAAAACCATTCTATATTTTTAAACGCAAAAAGACTGCCGCGAATGCTTCGCGGCAGTCTCTTATGTTGTCTGTAAATGCTTTGTGATTAAACGAGCTCCAGATATACGACCTCTGCGTTATCTCCTCTTCTAGGTCCGAGCTTGAGAGTTCTTTAAATGCTTTGTGATTAAACGAGCTCCAGATATACGACCTCTGCGTTATCTCCTCTTCTAGGTCCGAGCTTGAGAGTTCTTGTATATCCGCCGTTTCTGTCCTGATACTTAGGTGCGATCTCGTCGAAGAGCTTGGTTACAACGTCCTCATCGAATACGTACTCGAGTACCTGTCTTCTTGCGTGAAGGTCGCCCTTCTTAGCAATAGTGATCAGCTTCTCAGCCTGACGGCCTGCTTCCTTAGCTCTCATATCAGTAGTTGTGATTCTACCTTCTCTGAAAAGATCGGTTACCAGGTTTCTCAGCATGGATTTTCTGTGTGCAGAATTTCTGCCCAGCTTCTTATAACCCTTCATCGATACTACTCCTTTCGA
>ONHU01000109.1 GCA_900317675.1 uncultured Eubacteriales bacterium | reverse complement strand
CAGCCTGAGTGCCGATTATTTTTATGCGTAATTACGCATTGATTACAATAAGAACTATTTCACTTTTGTATTAAAAATAGTCAGCTTTACAAATGAAATTAAATAGCAGCTCAGAACCGCAATTCTGTGTACAATTGAATCCCAAAGCGTTATAATCTGCAATTGGTGCCCCGCTTCAAAAATTGAGGTGGGGTGCATTTATTGCTGAAAAACTGAAACACACACCTAGCAGAGCTATGAACGATAAACAGCGCAACAAAACAATAGGTGCAGAAGACAAAAGTACGATATACAGAATTATGAATACAAAGCACAAATTCAAGACACATAATGCAATGAATACAGAAAACGAACACAAGACGCATGTTGCGATGAATACAGAAAACAGACACATTATGCACGATATCATGAGTACCGAAGATAAATACACTTTGCTGAGATGCCTCCTGGACATGGGGGAGATGCTTCTTGAATCCGGAGCTGAGATCAACCGTGTTGAGGATACTATAACCCGAATGGGCAGCGCCTATGGTGCTGAGAGGACCGATGTTTTCGTAATTACATCGATAATAAGCATTACACTTGTGTTCGGCGACGGATACACTGCCACTGAGACCCGCAGAGTTGCCAACGAAGTCGGGACGGACTTCAGGCGCATCGAGAGCGTGAATGCTCTCAGCCGGGCTTGCTGCATGGATCCGCTGCCGGTGGACAAGCTGAGAAAGAGGGTCGATCAGGTAGCTGAAGGGCATAAGGAATATGCGGCGATTCTGGCTGGGAGCATTCTCGCGGCAGCAGGCTTTGCTGTGTTCTTCGGGGGCAGCATTGCGGACGGAGCTGCAGCGGCTCTGTTTGCCTCAGTAATCGCGGCAGCGCAGAAGTACCTAAGCGGCACCAGAGTCAAGACAATAGAAGCTAATCTTATAATCTCGTTGCTTCTGGGACTTGCGGCAGGGATTCTGACTATATCGATACCATCGCTGCACATGGATAAGATCCTGATAGGTGACATAATGCTGCTGATTCCGGGAATTGCAATGACCAATTCTATAAGGAACATGCTGGTCGGAGATACGATATCCGGAATTGTCAGGCTTGCAGAGAGCCTGATGTGGGCCGTGTCCATCGCCGGCGGCATCATGGTCGCACTGGCAATGATCAGCTGTCTGAATTAGAGATATCAGGATCATATGGGTCATCCCGGGGTATCTGCAGTATATCCCGGACCATATGGATCATTCCGAGGTATCTGCTGTATATCCCGGATCGTGTGTGTGTTATTAATAGTGGGAGATTAAGTTAAAATGGATGTAACAGATGTAATAACTCAGCTGGTGACGGCTTTTGTAGGGTCTCTGGGGTTTGCCCTCATGTTCGGCATGCGCAAAAGATATCTTATGGCGTCTTCTCTCGGCGGCATGGTCACGTGGGGTATATACATGGCGATGAACGCATGGCTCAGCAGCAGTTTTCTTGCATGCCTTGCGGCTTCTTCGTTCGCAATCATATATTCAGAGGTGCTGGCGAGGATATATAAAACGCCGGCAACAATGTTCATCATGCCTTCGGTGGTGCCGCTTGTACCGGGAGGCCCTCTGTACTATGCCATGAGCGAGGCTGTACGTGGCAACATGCAATGGACGTGAAACGCTGCTGTTTGCACTGGCTATCGCATCCGGCATCTGCCTCGTAACATCAGTTAGAGACCTGCGCCACAGGTAATACGTAATTGCAGTAACAGATAATGCGTATATGCTGCACAGGTAATACGTAATTGCAGCAGCAGATAGGACGCATCATGCAGCATCTAATAAGTTATACAATGAGTAGAGGTGCATGTCTATTATGATGTATTATGAATTTGATTCTTTATTCACAATAATGTTTGTGTTGGTATTTGCAATCGTAGCAGTTAGCTTCATCGTAATATCGGTACGTGGGGTCTCGGAATGGAATAGCAATAATCATTCGCCAAAACTAGGCGTGGAAGCGACTTGCATAGCCAAACGGACAAACATAAGTCACCATGATGAGCCTGTAGCAGGAGACATCAGCGGAGCACATGGATATACACATTCATCAAATACCACTTATTATGCATCGTTTGAGGTAGAGAGCGGAGACAGAATGGAGTTCCATATAACAGGACTCCAGTACGGCAAGTTAAGAGAAGGCGATACGGGGACTCTGTCATTTCAGGGAACAAGATTCTTATCGTTTGATAGGCATTTAAGTCAAAGAGAGGATGTCAGTTTTGAAATCGAACAAGGCAGTGACGTCGAAGTAGAAGTTGAATGATTTAAGGAGTTCATATAATGCTTAAAAGACTGATAGAATGGATCAAGTCCTGCTTTTCGGGCAGTATTGCTGTCAGTAATCAGAACTGTCCGAAAAGATACATCTACGGTTAAGATCAGGTTGGAGGAAATCGAGCAAAAATTGAAGCAAATTTGTCGTCTTATCTATGGATTGCGGCGGCGATTACAATTAACGTACAATAGAAGAGTAATGGGCAAAGGAAGACTACACAGCCTCAGACAAATTCGAGCTTGACGGCTGGACAAAGAGATTTTCTACGAAAAGCAATATATGCAGGAAAAGGTGAAGACATGTTCAAAGATTTTGAATTCAATGAAAAACCGGAAGAACTGATTTATGAAGTGAATGGGATGGTTCTCCCGACTGATTATCTCGCCTTCATGAAGGAACACAATGGCGGTGAAGGTCCACTGGGGGAAAACTGTTACGGACGGTTCTACAGGATGGAAGAACTTCAGGAAGTCAATGACGAATATGAAGTCAAAAAATGGTGGCCGGGACATATAGTCATTGGGACTGATGGTGGAGGAGAACTTTGGGCATATAGCCCGGATAAAAAGATCTATTGTCAGATAGACAGCTGCAATATAGAGGACGATTCGGGTGATACATATATGACCGTATCGTCTTCTTTGGAAGAGTTTCTCTTTAATATGGATGAGGAGCTTAAGTAAAGGGAGGAGACCGCTTATGGCAATTGACAGAGCTGACTGGCATTGGGAGAGCGCAGAGAATGAGTTCCGTGAAACGCATGGCATTACAAGCGAGCTGACGCAGGAGCAGATCAATCAGATATGGCTGCTGGCCGGCAACCACATAGGACTATTCATCCAGTGGATCATTGACCGTGGATTTGAAGGAGAGGATGCAGTTCCGGAAGACTGCGCCAAAGTCCGCGCAAGGCAGATGACCGGCACCGAATATCTGATGATCGACTGCGACGGTAAACTTTGGGAATCCGATATCCGCGAGGATGTTTTACCTTTCGTGATGGCCTACTACTACGTTGAGTCAGGCGAATACCTGGCGCATTACACAGAATGCTGCCTCGATCATGATGACAAGCCTTGCTACGGCGTGATCACAGACGAAGAAGGTTACGCACGACTCAAGGCAAAAATGGATGAGGCGTATGATAGGTTTGTTTTGAAGAGATGACCGGGACTCTGTAAAAATACAGGCGAAAGCACTTTGGCTGCTTGGGGAGATAGGACTTGTGTATCCGTTGGTGATACAGGATGTGGTTCCGGGTAATGGGTAAACGCAGACCGGAATTTGTCAGGCCTTATGTAGAGCAATTGCAGCTATTGTCAGAAACAGACGAAAACCAAGTCGTAAGGATCCACTGTCTGGGAGCTATCAAAGCGATGGCGAAAACGTTGGAGGAAAAGAACCAAGAATGTGAACGAAGAAATTGAACCCTCGACGCGGCAAAGGAGGGTTCGGATCCGGGTGTATGATGGAAATGGGCCCCGGCTACGGAAGCTTCGGCTGGCAGGCTTCACTATGCAGTCACGATACGACAGCTTGTGTGATATATTTATACTATTAAAGCAGATGACGCTAAATGCGGGACAATACAGATCTGGTCAATCTTTATAGAAGGTGTAAGCATGCAATCAAGGGAACATTTTACTGACATTGGTTATAAACCGTTTTTATTCTATGTTGTCTTTGGAGTAACCGGAGATGACATTCATCCTTCCGGGAGCAGGCATCATGTTGATGAACTGCCGGAAAGTCTTGAGATCCATGCGCTAAGCAGACCGGACCACGCAGATTACATGGACGGATTCTTCAGCGGCGATCTGGGGAAAGTGCTGAAAGCATCATATCCGGATCTGTATGAGAAATGTCTGGCCGCAGAAAACTGTGTCATCATCAAAGGACAGATCAAAGAGGATTCCAGCCTTGATTACATGAGGAATGTCATCGGGATCATCCAGGCTCTGTTTGAGGAGGGCGCCGCAGGCGTGCTGGATTGTCTGACTTTTACTCTATACTCTGATCAGGACTGGGAAGAACGCTTATTTGAAAAAGAGATCAATGCTCAGAACCATGTGAAGATCCTTTATTCTGAAGAATCTGGCGGCTGGTGGCTGCATACCCGCGGAATGGCTGAATTCGGAAGACCGGACTGCAGCCTGCGCGGTGCAGATTCGGAACAGTTCGATGAATACAGGAAGGTCATCGACCAGATGATTTTTTACAGCGGAAAGGGCGTGTTTTTCGATGGGGAATTCAGGCTGCACACAGCCAGCGGGAACGCTTATGTTGTAGACAGCAGCTTTGTTGATGATTTTGATAATGACGACTTCAACAATGCGTATTGCGAGATAACTATTGGACAGGAATAAGAATTGTCCTGACGACCGCCAAGCGTATGCGACGTCGGAGCCATGGAACTTCCTATACGCAGTACGCCTGCGATTGGTGAGATGAAGTTGAAGACAGAGCAGCTTCGCATGAGCCGTTCAGGACAGAGTTACTGTCCTTTTCTTTTGCGTAAAAATACAAGAACCGGACTCTCGGCGTAAGCTTATTAAATAATATTATTTCCTTTGCTTTAGTTCTCTTCTAAGACATTTCCGGAGTGTTCATCCCAATCACTGATTTTACAAATGGCTGTAAGTGGTATAAAGTAGAGGGGATCGGTAACAGGAGAATTGAAAAGAGATGAAAGAAAGTATAAATAAAGAACAGAACAAAGGATATCTGATGGTGCTGGCAGCGGGGTCATTATGGGGGACAATCGGTCTCTTTGCGACTCTGCTTTCCAATTATGGAGTAAGTGCCGGGGCAGTAGCATTTTTCAGGATGCTGTCAGCATCGATAATGCTTGCGCTGATACTTTTGATTAAAGGGAAGGGCACGAGCCTGTTCCATGCAAGCAGGAAAGGGCTGCTCTCCTGTATGCTTGTAGGCTTCATATCTCAGGCGCTCTACAACATATGTTATATGAACACCATTGAACAGGGAGGGATGGCAACTGCGGCAGTGTTCCTGTACACGTCTCCTGTTTATGTTGCGGTGATCTCAAGTCTGCTGTTTCATGAGCCTCTGACCGGAAATAAGATCATTGCAATCATCATCAATATAGCCGGATGCATATTAACTGTCACAGGCGGAGATTTTTCAGATATGAGGATCTCAGGATTCGGGATCGTCATGGGAATACTTTCAGGGTTGACTTATGCATTGCTGCCGATTCTTTCAAGAACAGGAGCAGATGAAGAGGATCCGTTCACTGCAGCTTTCTATGGGCAGGCATTCGGAGCCTTGCTGCTTCTTTTCCTTATCAGACCGTGGAACGGGATAGGGACTCCATTCACATTGCCAATATTGCTGGTGTTTATCGGTTTCGGAATCGTTCCGTCAGCAATGGGGTATATAGTGTATTATGACGGCATAAGCAAGATTACAGAGACTTCAAGGATCCCTGTGCTCGCATCTGTTGAGACTGTCGTGGCTGCTATCATTGGACTTGTTGTATTTGGGCAGAGCATTGGTCTTGCCAAAATCATCGGCATAGCATTGGTACTGGCATCCATTGCTGTAATGAACACGAATAAAAAAGAAAAACCGGAAGCGGATAATAGAATCGGACCCGAGATGTAAGCTTAACTAAGTGCAAAGGAGAGTTCAGCAAACAAAATCAGGATCATTATTGCGTCAAGCCTAAAGATATAGATGAATATTTCGCATTACAGGATGAAAGACTACAAGCTAAACAATGAGAAATGCGCAGGCTGCAGCGGCGTATGTATGAAAAGTTTGAACATCATTTCGAGAGTAGATGAAAGCAAGCTGCAGGCAATCATCAGTTCCGCTATTCGAAGGAAGAAGCGCAAGAACAGCTATCTCTTCAGAGAGG
>ONHU01000025.1 GCA_900317675.1 uncultured Eubacteriales bacterium | reverse complement strand
TCCAGCGGATGCCGGAGATCACCGTATATTTTGCGGATGACGAGGAAGGCAGAGCCGCGCTCAGTCACGCGGAGGAACTGCTTTCAGAAGCTTCTGCAGGGCCGGATGCGACGGCGCTGAGTTTTGTAAGCAGCCGGACAGACGACGACAGCGAATGGCTGTATAAGTGGCAGGAGCATTTCAAGCCGACTAAGGCAGGCAGCAGGATCGTTGTGAAGCCAAGCTGGGAGGAATATACCCCTGCAGACGGGGAGCTCGTTATAGAAATGGATCCCGGAATGGCGTTCGGAAGCGGTCTTCACGAGACGACTTCAATGTGCATCAGGGCTCTCGAGACCATTATGGCTGAAGGGGATTTCAGCGCAGACGGGAACCGTGATTCAGAAAGACCTGTCAGGATCCTCGACGTCGGAACCGGCACGGGGATACTTGCCATTGCCGGTGTGCTGCTTGGAGCTGATGAAGCGCTGGGCATAGATATCGATCCTGATGCGGTTGAAGTAGCAGAGGAAAATATTATCCGGAACGGGGTCTCTGACCGGATAGCCGTACAGTATGGCGATCTGACGGAAGGCGTAGACTATGACGCGGATATCATAGTCGCAAACCTGATGGCGGACCTTGTTGTCAGACTGTCTCCTGCTGCGGCAGATCATCTCGGCAAAGGCGGCTGGTATGTCACATCGGGAATACTGGATATCAAGGAAGAAACCGTGTGTGACGCGATCCGCCGGGCAGGCTTTGCTGTCTGCGATGTGCTGAGCGACGGCGAGTGGCGCGCAGTGATCGCCAGAAAAGAATGACACAATAATGTGCAGATACAATTAAAGGATGTTGCAGAACGGAGGAGATTATGGTCAGCGAAGTTAATTTAGCAAAAATGCTTGAAGATGCAACCGAAAACTTTACGACAGGCTTTATGTGTTCGGAATCTGTGCTCGAAGTGCTCAACAGACACTATGAGCTCGGCATCGGAGAGGAAGCGATCGCTCTCTCGACAGGTTTTCCTTATGGATTCGGGGACGGCGGAAACGTCTGCGGCGCCGTTGCGGGGGCGACGATGTGCCTGGGCAAGGTGTTCGGAAGAACGGTAAAAGGAGATCCTGCTTTCAAAAAGTGCATAGAGGTTGTCCGCGAGCTCAACGACGATGTAGCAGCTGCTCACGGAAGCAGCCTGTGTCCGGTGCTTATTCAGGATTATGATTTCTATGAGCCTGACCGCAAGACACACTGCACCGGCATAGTTCACACCTGCATCCGGTCGTTTGCGAAGATCATGGAGCGTGAGTGCGGCGTCAGGATCACCGGACAGGAATAGCTCTGTTTTTTCAATGCATCAGGCTATATGTAAATTAGTCGATTGACTACATTTCCGTCAGCTAGTAAAATTATAGTGTATATAATCAGTCGCCGGAGACACCGGAATACTGACGGGAGAAAGAGATCAAAGGAGGATAATTTCCATGGATATGAATGATATTCTGAGAATGATGATCGCAAGCGGCGCGCTTGATCAGATAAGTGAGCAGACCGGCGTTTCCACAAAGGATGCTGCCAATGTAATGGAAGATGTATTGCCGATCCTTCTGAAAGGAATGCAGGGACAGGCTGCCAATAAGGAGACACAGCAGAGCTTCCTGAAGGCGCTGTCAGATCATGGAAAAGAGGATACAAGCGATGTATCAAAATTCCTCAGGAATGTAGATACAGATGACGGAGCTAAGATCGTAGGACACCTGCTCGGAGATAAGCAGGAGGCTGTTGCGGCTAAGGCCAAAAAGAAGAGCGGAATCGATACTAAAACGATCCTCAAGATCATGGCTATCCTCGCTCCGCTGCTGATGTCCAAGATGGGAAGCAGCGCTGAGAGCAAGGCTAAGAAGAACGATGCTTCAGATATGATGAAAGTAGTAAGCGGAATGCTCGACGGAGTAGATGCAGGCGATGTGATCAGACTGGCAGGACTGCTCCTCAAGTAATAATAAGGTAAAAAACAACGGACAGGATCCGCCGGGCCTATGCCAGGCGGATCTTCTTGATTATGAGAGAAAGGGGACCGGAAGATTCGATATGGAGAGATTCAGCTGGGAATGCAGGACAAAGGTATGCTTCGGCGAAGGCTGCGTCAAGGAGCAGCTGGAACCATTGATCAGGGGGATTGCTCCTGAAGGCAGCATCATGATCGGATACGGCGGCGGCTCCGTAAAGAAAAACGGGGCATACGATGATGTCATGAGCGTCCTTGAGACGATGGGTTACAGCACGGACAGAGCAGAGGACCGGAGGATCATCGAGTTTGGCGGGATCATGTCAAACCCTACTCTTGCAAAGATGCGCGAGGGCGCGGCGCTTGCAAGAGATAATAATGTCGGGCTCATCATCGCCATAGGCGGAGGTTCTGTAATGGACTGCTGCAAGGCGGTTTCGGCACAGGCTCGCTATGAAGCGGATGCCTGGGAGGACTTCTGGATGAAGGGCAGACCGATGACGCATGACATCGTTCCGTGTGGCTGCGTCGTCACTATGCCGGCGACCGGAAGCGAGGTCAACGGCTGCGCAGTCCTCACCAATGAAGAAACACGGATCAAGTGTGACAGAGATTACCCGCAGATGAATCCGGTGTTCGCTCTTATGGATCCCCGCTATACACTGACGATGCCGGTGCGCCAGCTCAGGGCCGGAACCTTTGATATCCTTTCTCACATTATGGAGACTTATTTCAGCCTGCCTCTCTACGGGAACCCGGCAGATGATGTATCTGAAGGGCTGATGCGGGGCCTGATCAGAGACTTCCGCGCGGCGCTTTCGGACCCTCAGGACATCCGGGCAAGGAGCAATATCATGTGGACTGCGTCACTTGCCGAAAACCGCATCATCAAGACGGGCAAGAGCAAGGATTTCCAGGCCCACAATATGGAACACCAGCTTTCGGCATATACTGACTGCAATCACGGAGAGGGACTTGCCGTCCTCCACCCGGTATACTACAGACACATATATAAAGACGGCCTTCCGAAATTCGCCGCCTGGGCAAGGAATGTATGGGGCATCACAGATGCAGAGGCGCTGCGCTCGGAAAGCTTTGCAGAGGAAGGAATGTCTGATGAAGAGCTCCTTGCGATTGCCGGGATAGAAGAACTTTCAGAACTCATCCGCGAAGCAGGCCTTCCGTCGAGCCTCAGAGAACTGGGCTTTGGCGAGGAAGAAAAAAAGCTGCTTCCCGAGATCGCTCAGTCGTGCTTCATATCCGAGGGAGCGTTCAGACCTGTGAGCGCAGACGAGATCCTTGAGATATATGAAGAATGTTGGTAAAATAATTGTGCTTCGGTTCCGGTAAGCCGGAGGCCCGAAGAAATACAGAAAAAAAGGACATGGATTATGGCAGACAGGAATAACATTGCCGACCAGAACCGCCGCGAAGCGCAGTTCTGGGCATCTGAGTGGAGATACAAACAAAAGAAAAAGAAGATCATCATCGCTGTTGCCGCAGTGGTGTGTCTGGCTGTACTGGCAGCTGTGATACACTTTGTTTCTATAAAAGCAACGAGGACGACATACTCTTCTGAAGAAGAAATGAAGGCTGCGCTTCAGGGACGCTTCAAGGGGTATTACAGTGAAGATATATTCATAGACGGCGACAAGATCAGGATCGTATATTATGAAAAGTCCCACTATGACATAGAGTACGCCCGCAAATACGGATACAGCGAATACGACGACAGCATGTACGATGATTATGTCGTGGAATGGGACTATCGCAACGGCAGGATAAAATGCGACTGGATGAGCGATCTCATCGTAGATAAGAATGGCAGGATCCAGTACTACAGTCAGCCTTTTGTCAAAACAGATGAACCTGCGCCGGAGCCTTTTGATCCGGCGCTCCTGGAAGAACAGCAGGACGAGGGAGCCGGCGCAGCGGCGCCTGAAGAAGAGCTCAGCGAAGAGGAACAGACAGATATAGATAATCAGGAAAAGAGCATGGAGGAAACACAGGAAGCTGCAGAAGCGGCAGGTGTTCTTCCTGAAGGCGAAGGCGACGAGATCTGACGATCGCCGGGACAGTCACAAGACGGGAACATATATTGCTATGCTCCCGTTTTAAATATATCCGAAAAAACAGAAGTGTTTCAGTAAGCTCTAAAGGAGGGCAGGCACCATGAAACTCACTGTATACAGAACTGACAATACAGATCCGTATGTAAATCTTGCTATGGAAGAGCATCTGACTTTCTCCTGTGAAGAAGATGAGGTCATCCTGTTTCTGTGGCAGAATGCGCATACTGTCGTAATAGGTAAAAACCAGAATCCATGGCGGGAATGCTGTGTGGAGAGGATCAAAGCTGACGGAATATATCTGGCAAGACGTATGTCCGGGGGCGGAGCAGTATACCACGATATGGGCAATCTGAATTTTACATTCATAGCTAAGTCTGAACTGTTTGATATTGCCCGCCAGACAGATGTGATACTTCTTGCATGCAGGCTCATGGGCATAAATGCTGAAAAGACCGGGCGTAACGACCTGACAGTCGAGGGGAAGAAATTCTCCGGACATGCTTATTACTCTTCCAGCGGATTTAATTATCATCATGGGACGATCATGATGAATGTTTCGGAGGAAGATATGCCGAAATACCTCATGGTATCCGAAGCGAAGCTGAAATCAAAAGGCGTTGCTTCTGTAAGATCGCGGGTGACCAATCTCATGGACCATATCCCTGAGGACAGGCTTGAGAGGATCTGCGGCCCGGCAGACAGTGCTTCAGAGAAGATCCGCACAGAGAGGGCGGTAAAGGCAATGCAGGATGAACTGATCTGTGCCGCGGAAAAGGAGTACGGCTGCAGCGCTGTTATCAGGATGCTTCCGAAGGCCCCTCAGGAGCTTCTCGATAAATACGCATCCGAGGAATGGCGCTTCGGGACCAGGATCCCGTTCAGCAAGGTCATAGAACACCGCTTTGACTGGGGCGGCGTGGAAGTGCAGCTGGAGATGCGCGGCGAATATATATCAAGCTGCCGTCTGTACTCCGACTCTCTTGAAACGGAACTCTTCGGACAGATAGAGGATCTTCTCACAGGCTGCAAATACGACGCTTTTGAGATCCTCGGGCTCAGACTTGAACGCGGAACTTCAGCGACTGGCTATGAGATCCTCGAACTGATCGCGTCATCTGTGGAATAAGAGCTTGGCGGCCCCATGTTCACTTAAAAGTAATAGTCAAGCAGTACATGTTAATGTTAAAATAATATTCGGCTGACATTTGTTCAGAAAGAAGAGTCAGTCCGGAAGCATAGAGTCAAGGAGGGTATCATATGGCACAGGTCCTGAAAGGCGGTCCGGTAGTCAAGGCGCTGAGCGAGAGGATGAGTCATGATGTTGAAGAGCTGAGAGCGCAGGGTGTGTATCCGACGATCGCTATCCTCAGAGTCGGCGACAGGCATGACGACGTCTCGTACGAAAACAGCGCGATCAAACGCTGCCGCGCGGTTGGAGTCCGTGTGGTCACGCTTACGCTGCCTGCAGACGCGAGGCAGGACGAATTCGACAGGGCGCTCTCCTCGCTCAATAATGATCCGGGCGTACACGGCATTCTTATGTTCATGCCTCTTCCGGAGCAGCTCGACGCGGAGCGCGCACGTATGCTGCTTTCGCCTGAAAAAGATGTCGACGGCATCACTGACCGGTCCCTGTCAGGCGTTTTCACAAGTACAGACAAAGGCTTCCCGTCATGCACAGCACAGGCAACGATGGAGATGCTTCACTTTTACAATATAGATATAGAGAGGAAAAAAGCCGCAATTATCGGCCGCTCGCTGGTCATCGGAAGGCCGGTTGCAATGATGCTGATGCATGAGAACGCAACTGTTGTCAACTGCCATACCAGAACCGATAATATCCCTGAGATCACAAGAGAAGCCGACATCCTGGTTGTAGCCTGCGGGCAGCTCCATTTTGTCGGTCCTGAGTTCACCAATCCGAATCAGGTCATCATAGACATCGGTACAGACTGGGATCCGGAGCATGAGGCGATTTCCGGCGATGTCGACTTTGAACGCGTTGAACCTCTCGTAAAGGCGATTTCCCCGGTACCTGGCGGAGTGGGACGCATCACTACATGCGTTCTGGTTTCCCATGTTATCGAGGCGGCGAGAAGATATGCCAGAAAACAGCCTCTGTACGAGGGAGCGACAAAATAGCCGCACCGCGTCATCTGCAATGTTATCAATAGGCACAAGCCTCTGAATATATTATTAAAGCATCACACCCAAGAAAGGAAAAAAGAAATGAGCGATTATCAGTATGATCTCCTAATTATCGGAGCAGGTCCGGGCGGATATGAAGCAGCTTTCTATGCTCAGGAAAACGGCATGAAAGTAGCTGTAGTTGAGAAAGACCAGGTCGGTGGAACATGTCTCAACAGAGGGTGCATTCCGACCAAGGCACTGATGCATTCTTCAGATGTATATCGCGATGCAGCTCACGGCGCAGAAGTAGGAGTCGAGGTTGACGGACTCCACGCTAACCGCCAGAGGATCGGAGAGAGAAAAGACGAAGTCCTCGATACACTCAGAAACGGTATCAGCGGGCTCCTCAAGAAGAAAAAGATCGACGTCCTCAAGGGAACAGGCGTGATCATCGAGCCACACGTTGTCAGCGTGACATCAGCTGAAGGCGGCAACATGATCGTCAAAGCAAAGAATATCATGGTAGCTACAGGCTCAAAGCCGTTTATGCCACCTATTCCAGGTGCAGATCTTCCGGGTGTCATCGACAGCACAGAGCTGATCGATATGGGCGGAGCTGAGATCCCTGAATTCGTAATCATCGGCGGCGGCGTTATCGGCATCGAGTTCGCTACGATCTATGCTGACCTCGGAGATCATGTTACAGTCATCGAGGGAATGGACAGACTTCTGCCTGTTATCGACAAGGAAATCGGACGCAGCATCAAGATGACCCTCGAAAAGAAAGGTGTTGATGTCCATGTCGCTTCACCGGTCAAGAAGATCGAGAAGGACGGAGACAAGCTTGCAGTATACCTCACCAACAAGAAGGGTGAAGAAGTCGTCGTCAAGGCAGATAAGGTCCTGATGTGCGTAGGCCGCAGACCTAACACTGCCGGAGTATTCAGCGAGAAGCTCCTTGCTGAATATCCTGATGTTGAGGACGCAAAGGGATTCATCACCGCAGACGATGAATATAAGACACCTGTACCTAGCGTTTACGCAATCGGTGACTGCATTGGAAGGATCCAGCTTGCGCATACAGCATCTGCAGAGGGCCGCAACGCAGTCGCTCTGATGAACGGAAAGGAAGCAGCGATCAATATGGGAACAGTCCCAAGCTGTATCTACACAGATCCTGAGATTGCAGTCGTAGGCTTGACTGCTGACGAAGCAAAAGCAGCAGGCATCGATGCTGTCTCCAAGAAGTACCCTATGTCCGCTAACGGAAAGACCGTCATCGCAGGTCTTGACAGAGGCTTTGTCAAACTGATCGCAAGAGCAGACGACCACGTTCTGATCGGCGCTCATCTCCTCTGCGGAAGAGCATCCGACCTGATCGGAGAGATGGCTGTAGCGATCGGACGCGGCATGACACTTGAAGAAGTAGCCAACATCATCCATCCGCATCCATCATTTGCTGAAGCTATCATGGAAGCAGCAAGACTGTAAAAAGGCGTCGCGCAACATCCGGTCAAATGGGAAAAGAGAAACACTTAAGGGCGGCAGTGATTGCCGCCCTTATTTCGAATTTAATATTCGGCCTGAGTTTCATGTCCTCACGCATTGCCCTGGAACATACCTCTCCTTCGGTCATGCTGGCGATGAGATTCGGGATCAGTATGACGGTCATGCTTCTTCTGGCACTCACGGGTATCGTGAAGCTCAATTTCAGAGGAAAGAATGTACGCAGCCTTCTGCTGCTCGGATTGCTTCAACCGATCATTTATTTTATCGGCGAGTCAAACGGGATCCGGCTCACGAACTCATCATTCGCGGGCATCATGATCTCTCTGATTCCCGTGGTGACAGCTGCCGGCGCAGGTCTTTTTCTGCATGAGAAAACACCGAAAAAAACTTATATATGGATCCTGTGCTCGGTTGCCGGTGTCGCCGTGATCTCAATGTCACAGGCGGGAGGAGGTACTGTACAGCCGGCAGGTATACTGCTCCTGGTGCTTGCTGTAATTGCCGGAGCAGGCTTCACTCTGTGCAGCCGGTCTATGGCAGATGAATTCACTCCATATGAGAGGACGTTCGTGATGATGGCCATGGGCTTCGTATTCTTTACACTCTCCGGCATCGTGCTGGAAGGAAGAGACTTTGCGCCGCTTCTTATGAAAGCTGCCGCAGACAGATATGTGCTTTTCCCGGTGCTTTATCTTTCGCTTGCGTCATCCGTGCTGGCATTTGTGCTGCTGAACTATTCGATCACTTATCTCGATGCCGCAAAGGTAACAGTTTTTTCCAATATCATACCGGTGGTATCGCTTGTGGCCGGGGTGCTTGTGCTCGGGGAGCCTTTTTCCGCAGCTTACCTGATCGGAGTAGCCCTTATCCTTCTCGGCGTTTATAAAGTGAATACCGAAAAAGACAGAGAATAATGGATCAGCTATATGAAAAAAGAGATCTGCGTAAGTTTACGCAGATCTCTTCTTTTGATGATTAAGATTCGGACTAGTCTTCGAATGTGAATCTCAGATGAGGTTCTCTTGCTGCCTTGGTGTCATCGAGTCTCAGTACCGGTGTGGTCTGAGGCGCGTTCTGTACACTCTCAGGAGCATTGAAGATCTTGTCGTAGATCTCGCGGAATGCTGTAATAGCTTCGTCGAGAGTCTCCTTCGTCTCTGTCTCGGTAGGCTCGATCATGAGGGCCTCGTGTACGATCAGAGGGAAGTAGATTGTAGGCGGATGGATACCGTAGTCAAGGAGTGCTTTAGCTACATCCAGAGCCGATACATGAGTCTTGCGGTAGATCGGATCGAGACCGATTACGAACTCATGCATGCAGGTAGTATCGAATGCGATCGGATAGATATCCTTGAGCTTCTCCTGCATGTAGTTAGCGTTGAGTACAGCGTTCTCAGCGAGAGTGTGTACATCCTTGCCGATTGTCAGCAGGTATGCGTAAGCCTTTACCATTACGAGGAAGTTGCCGTAGAAGCCGGTCATGTTTCCGATGGACTTTTCAGCTCTTACATACTTGCCGTCCTTGCATACAAGACCAGGCGCGAATGGAGCAAGGAAATCTTTGTATGCGCATGGGCCGCTGCCAGGACCGCCGCCGCCGTGAGGAGTCGAGAATGTCTTGTGCAGGTTCATGTGGATTACGTCGAATCCGATGTCTGCAGGACGTACGATTCCGATTACAGCGTTGAGGTTAGCGCCGTCATAGTAGCAGAGTCCGCCTGCCTCATGGACGAGTCTTGTGATCTCCATGATGTTAGGGTCGAAGAGACCTACAGTGTTAGGGTTCGTCAGCATCAGACCGGCTGTCTTAGGTCCGAGGTGAGCCTTGAGGTCATCAAGGTCAACGGTACCGTTCTCATTCGACTTGATAACAACTGTCTTGTATCCGGCCATTGTTGCGGAAGCAGGGTTGGTGCCGTGAGCAGCGTCAGGTACGAGGATCTCAGTTCTCTCTGTGTCTCCTCTGTCTGTGTGGTAAGCCTTGATCAGAAGAAGACCTGTGAACTCACCATGAGCTCCGGCTGCAGGCTGGAATGTAACGCCTGCCATGCCTGTGATCTCGCAAAGCATTTTTTCGAGGTCAGCGATCAGCTCGTTAGCGCCCTCTACTGTGCTCTCAGGCTGAAGAGGATGCAGCTTGGCAAAACCAGGAAGGTTAGCCATCTTCTCGTTGATCCTTGGATTGTGCTTCATTGTGCAGGAGCCGAGAGGATAGAATCCGTCGTTGACTCCGTGTGCTCTCTTAGCAAGAGCTGTATAGTGTCTTCCCATCTCGTTTTCGGAGATTTCAGGGAGATGTGCCTTCTTCTCACGAAGAGGAGCTGCAGGCAGCTTTACAGGAACATCGCATGCAGGGAAGATATCTTGTCCTCTACCAGGAATGCTCTTCTCGAATATTAACTTCATCTTAGAACACCTCCTTTGCGATAGCTATGACTTCATCGATATCTTCTTTTGTGTTGAGCTCTGTGCAGCACCACAGGATGCAGTCACAGTCACTGTCATCACATCCGCAGCACTGGAATTTGAGTCCGCCGAGGATTCCCTTTGCCTCGAGAGCTGCAAGCAGCTTGTCAGCATCAGGACATGTTGTAGCGAATTCGTTCCAGAATTCACCCTTGAAGCAGAGCTTCATGCCGATCTTTTCAAGCTCGGCTGCCATGTAGTGTGCCTTGGAGGAGCAAAGCTCAGCAACCTGCGCGAAACCTGCAGGGCCGATTGTTGAAAGATAGATGCCTGCTCTGAGTGCGCACCATGCTTCGTTGGAGCAGATGTTGGAGCTGGCTTTTTCACGGCGGATGTGCTGCTCTCTGGCCTGAATGGTCAGAACGAAGCCTCTGTCGCCTCTTGTATCTACAGTCTCACCGATGAGTCTGCCCGGGATCTGACGCATGTACTGCTGTCTTGTTGACAGGAATCCGAGGTAAGGTCCGCCGAACTCAAGTCCGAGTCCGAGAGGCTGTCCTTCGCCTACAGCGATGTCAGCTCCGATCTCGCCAGGGCTCTTGAGAGCGCCGAGTGCGAGCGGCTGGCAGTACATGATGAACTTAGCGCCGGCATCCTGAGTGATCTTGCAGAGTTCATCAGCATCTTCTACGATACCGAAGAAGTTAGGATACTGCATCAGGAAGCAGGAAGCAGCAGGATCATCTGCGAGAGCCTTTGCGAGAGCGTCCTTGTCGGTAACGCCATCCTTAGCAGGGATGACAACGACCTCGCTGCCTCTTCCGAATGAATAAGTGTTGATTACGTTGAGAATTCTCTCATCGATCGCGCCGGATACATAGATGGTGCTGTGCTTTCTGTCCTTGCACATCCAGCATGCTTCTGCTGCTGCGGAAGCGCCGTCGTACATCGATGCGTTAGCAATATCCATACCGGTGATCTCAGCGATCATTGTCTGATACTCAAAGATCGACTGGAGGATACCCTGGCTGATCTCAGCCTGATAAGGGGTATATGCTGTTAAGAATTCTTCTTTGTTGGCTATAGCATCTACTGCGGATGGTACATAGTGGTTATATGCGCCTGCGCCGCGGAAGATGGAACGGAAGATAACGTTCTTGTTAGCGAGACCCTCGATTTTGCGGTCTACTTCGATCTCGGAAAGTCCTTCAGGAAGGTCGAGCTCGCCTTTGACCTTGGCAGCATCAGGGATCACTTTGAAAAGATCGTCAAAATCCTTATAACCAATCTCGTTGAGCATTTTTAATTGCTCTTCCTTGGTATTAGGAATGAAAGTGCCCAATGTTATTCCTCCTTACATATTTTGAAAGAGGGAGCCGCTCAGCTGAGGAGCTTTGCGGCTCCGTTATTTTCAATTGGAATTGTTAGATGATTGCTTTCGGAAGAGGGATTAGCCTCTGTACTCGTCATATTCGTCAGCAGTGAGGAACTCAACTGTCTCTGTGATGTTGCTGACCTTGATAAACCATGCGCCATAAGGATCATTGTTGATCAGTGATGCATCGTCAAGAAGGTCTTCGTTGATCTCAGCTACTTCACCTGAAACAGGGCAGAAAACATCAGCTACAGCCTTAACGGACTCAACATCGCCGAGAGGCTCGCCTGCAAATACTGCATCGCCTACTTCAGGAAGGTTAACGAATACCAGATCTCCGAGCTCGCTCTGAGCATAATCTGTGATTCCGATATAAGCATCTTCTCCGTCATAACGAACCCATTCATCATCTTTGGTGTACTTCAGTTCTTTTGGATCAATCATTGCTGTAATCTCCTTTTAATATAATGTTAGATATAAAGATATCGTTTATTAGATCCGCAGTGCGGATATTAACGGTGGTTTTATCGAAGGAGTCTGGCCTCCGATCAGGGCTTTCATCCATACGGCATCGCCGTTCTATGGCAAAACCTTATTTTGCTCTCTTGTAGAATGGGAGACCTACCATCTCACAGTCTACCATACGTCCTCTGACGTCTACCTGGCATGGAGCTCCGATCTCTCTTGCGCCGGATTCAACGATAGCCATTGCGTAGGAAGCACCCATGTATGGCAGGAATGTGCCGGAAGTAGTGTGACCTACGAGCTTGCCGTCTCTGTAAACATCAAGATGCTCTCTGAGGATTCCGCGGCCGGTGACTTTGAGGCCGACTCTTCTGTTCTTGAGAGGCTTGTCAGCTTCAAGAGCAGCCTTGCCGATGAAGTCCGGCTTGTCCATCTTGACAGCGAATCCGAGTCCAGCTGTACGAGGGCTGATCTCATCATTCATCTCATGTCCGTACAGAGGCATTGCAGCTTCCATTCTCAGAGTATCTCTTGCTCCGAGCGCGCATGGGATAAGACCGTCATCCTTGCCTGCTGCGATAAGAGCTTCCCATACATCAGGAGCCTTGTCAGCCGGCATGTAGATCTCGAATCCGTCCTCGCCTGTATAACCTGTTCTGGAGATCATGCAGTTGATTCCCTGGAAATCGCAGTCAAATATGCATGTGTAGTATCCTGCAGGGATATACTTGGCGTCTACTACCTTGCTGAGGATCTTTTCAGCGTTAGGTCCCTGAAGAGCTACCTGACCATACTGATCGCTTACATTGGTGAGCTCAACGCCGTCGATCTTGTGATCGCACATCCATGCAAAGTCCTTATCTGTGTTAGCTGCATTGACTACTACGAAATAGTCGTTTTCGCCCTTCATGTAAACAATGAGGTCATCGACGGTACCGCCGTTCTCATTGCACATAGGGGAATATCTTGCAAAGCCCGGCTGAAGATCTGTGTAATCATTGGTCAGAAGATAGTTGAGGAAGTCGCGGGACTTCTCACCCTGTACGAGAATCTCTCCCATGTGGGAAACATCGAAGAGTCCGCACTGTGTTCTGACTGCCATATGCTCTGCTTTGACACCGCTGCCGTACTGTACAGGAAGAAGGAATCCGCCGAATTCAACTATCTTGCCGCCGTACTTGACATGGGTATCATAGAGTGGGGTTTTCTTGTCCATGATAATGCACCTCCGTGGATTGATTAGCTTGCTGGAATGCGCTTGTTCATGCCGTCGGCCGTGCGGCATGCACCTGATGTTCACACAGAAAACATACACTGAAAGTGAAAAAGGCGCAATCCAACCCGATTAACATATATGTTAATAATAGCATCTGTCTGCATAAAGCGTCAACGGAAAAGGGGACCGGGGAATTGTATTATCAAGACCATTTATCTCTCTTGTTTACCTCGCTCAATCTCTGTAATAATCATTGATTCTGCGGAATGAATCTGATAATATTCACATGTAAATTATATTGAATAGTTTATCGATAATGTCAGAGTAGGAACAGCGCGTAAAGTGTTACAGGATGGGAAGTTGCCTGTAAACGAAAGACACCGGCCGAAAGGCTCAGGATCTGCGGTGCTGTATCCGCATCCGCTGCCATAAGAGGATAATAGTGAAAAACAGCTCCTTTTGTGGCTACTGTCATGAAGGGGGTTTTTTGTATGGAAAAATCAAGATTTACAGTCAGACAGCTGACAATGTGCGCGCTGCTTGCCGCTATGGTCGCAGTGCTTGCCGCAGTTTCGGTCACGACCAATGCTTTTAAGGTCACCTTCGAATCCTTTCCGATCTATATCGCCGGATTCCTGCTGGGTCCGGAGTGCGGTCTTATAGTAGGAACACTGGGATCGTTTATCTATCAGATCCTGATGTTCGGGGTAAGCGCGACAACAGTCCTGTGGATCCTGCCGTATTCGATCCTCGGACTGGTCTGCGGACTCTATGCCAGAAAAAACAATTATGACCTCAGCGCGAAGCAGTATCTGCTCGTTACCATGCTGTGCGAGCTGATGGTGACTGTGCTGAACACCGGAACGATCTATGTTGACAGCCACATCTACGGATATTACACACCGGCTCTTATCGTAGGAGCGCTGGGTCTCAGGCTGATCATCTGTATGTGCAAGGGACTTGTTTTCGGAGGCATCATGCCAAAACTGATTAGTACTGTTAGAAAGGCTGCGCTGCAGAACTGAAGCTATGACCAGAGACGAAGCTGTTGAATATATCGAAAATGCCGGATGGAGTCAGACGAGGCTGGGACTCGGCAGGACAAAGGAGCTCCTTGCCAGACTGGGGGATCCGCAGGATTCCCTGCGCTTTATCCATGTGGCAGGCAGCAACGGAAAGGGCAGCATCTGCGCCATGCTTGACAGCGTCCTGCGCAAGGCAGGCTTCCGGACCGGTCTGTACACCTCGCCGTACCTTGAGAGATTCGAGGAACTGATCCGCGTAGACGGAAAAGAGATCACAGGCGGCCAGCTTGCAGCGATCACGGAGACGATCAGGGCGGAAGCCGAGGCCATGGAAGATCATCCGAGCAGATTCGAGATGCTGACTGCCGCGGCGATGCTCTTTTTCAGGCAGATGCAGGTGGATATCGTCGTGCTTGAAGTCGGCATGGGAGGCGCTTTAGACAGTACCAATGCGATCAATGCGCCGGAAGTCGCAGTCATAGCTAATATTACACTGGAACATACCGAGTACCTCGGCACTACGATCGAGGAGATAACCGATACAAAATGCGGCATCATCAAGCCGGGCAGCATCGCTGTCTGCTACGACGGAGAGCCTGCTGTTACGGAGATCGTCAGAGCAAAATGCCGGGCGGCGGGAGTACCGTTGCGATTTGCTTCCAAGACGGAGGCAGTCATACTCCATCAGGATATAGATCATCAGTCATTCATCTGGAAAGACCGGAAGTACGGTATCTGCCTGGCAGGGACTCACCAGATCTACAATGCGTGCACAGCGCTTGAAGTGATAGAAGCGCTTCGTCTCAGAGGCTGGGAGATACCGGAGAGCGCTGTCTTGGACGGTCTTGAGGAAACGAGATGGCCGGCAAGATGCGAGGTCATGGCGAAAGAACCTCTCGTCATACTGGACGGTGCTCACAACCAGCAGTGCGCGGAGGCTCTTGCCGACGCTGTGGGCAGACTCATGCCGGGACAGAAGGCGGTATTCCTGACCGGGATACTTGCTGACAAGAACTACGGGAAGATGATCGACCTGCTTGCTCCTTATGCGCAGAGTTTCATCTGCGTCACCCCGCCGAGCCCGAGGGCTCTTCCGGCACAGGAACTTGCCGAAAGCATCAGGAAGCGCAGCATGAAAGCAGATGCTGCGGAGACGATCAGGGATGCGATACGCTTAGGCCTTACGACAGCAGCAGCGGATGGAAGCGTCCTGGTCATGACCGGGTCGCTGTACCTTGCGGGAGAGATCAGATCAGTATTCAGAGATACATACCGCAGATGGCTCAGAAGCCGCAGGATCAAGGCCAGGAATTCTCTGTCTGAAGACGAGAGAGTCGGAAAATCACGCATGATCTGTGCTTCTGTTGCCGGGACAGAAGCGTGGGAAAAAGCCCGCAGGATCCTTGTGTATAAATGGACCAGGGGAGAAGTGAAGCTGGACGAGCTTGAAAAAACCGGCAGAGAACAGGGCAAGGAACTGATTTATCCGCTGTGCGTAAGCGATACGGAGATGATCGCAGTCCTTCCGGGAAAAGGAGAGGATGCGTGGAAAAGCGGTTATTACGGGATCCTCGAGCCGGACGAGCAGAAGGGGAAAGTCATACCTCCTGAAGAGATAGACCTTGTCATATGCCCGTGTTCTTCTTTTGACTGCGAGTGCCGCCGCATGGGCATGGGCGGAGGCTTTTACGACAGATATCTGCCGGGATGCGTGAACGCGTATTTCACGGCGGTAGCATTCGAGGTACAGAAGTCGCTGGAGATCCCGGCGGACCCGCACGATATCCCGGTCGACTGTGTCATAACCGAAAAAGAATGCTATACTGTTCAGAGATAATTCATTCAGTAAAAGGAAATACCGGAAATGAAGATAGAATGGTGGATGCTGGACGGAGCAGTGGGTCTGATCCTTCTGGTAGCAGTAATAAGAGGGGCAGCCAAAGGGATCGCAGATACTATACTGAGGATCCTCAGCCTTGTGGGCGGACTGGGTGTCAGTTATCTGTACCTCGACAAAGTCGCGGCGTGGCTTTCGGTTTCGCCTGTGCAGAGCATAATACACAAGCACCTGTATATGATGATCAGGTCACATCTGGGAGAAGTTCCTGCAGAGGGAGGAGAGACGGCCGCGGGAAGCGGATCGGCAGATATCATCAACGGATATGTCGGGAACACTTATTCAGATCCGTATACGGAGGCGATGCCTAAGACGATCGGCAGTGCTGTCAACGATCTGGCGGACAAGACAGCGACAGCAGCTGCCACCAGGATCACAGATATCTGTATCAATATACTGTCTGTCTTAGCGATCATTGTTGCTGTGTGGCTGGCAGTGACGATCATAAGATTCATATTCAGACAGCTCCGCGATACATCGGTCCTGATCGGGCTTTCAGACCGCATCCTCGGGATGGCTTTCGGTCTGGTCAGAGGGCTGGTCCTTTCGTTCCTTGCAGCCGCCGCATTGATCCCATGCACAGCGCTTTTCGCTCCGCAGAGAGTACCGGAGCTTCTGGCGGCGATGCAGCAGACCTACATAGCCGGGACGATATATGATATGAACCCGATCATGCTCATCATAGAGCACTTTATAAAATAGAAGAGAACTGTCAGGTCCTCCGTATCGCGGTATGCGGAGGACTTTTGATTGTTTTGGTTGATATTGCAAAGCGCGTTGTGATACAATACTTCAGCTATGGTTTTTGACGGATCAGTATACTCGAATGATGACGAAAGGTTCATGGCAGAAGCCATCCTTGAGGCGGAGGCGGCAGCCGCAGCCGGGGAAGTGCCGGTAGGCGCTGTCGTTGTAAGAGACGGTGAGATCATATCGAGAGCTCACAATCTGGTAGAGACCAGCCGGAGCTCAGCGGCGCATGCCGAGATGCTTGCCATGGAAGATGCCGAGAGATATCTCGGGGCAAAATGGCTGACCGGGTGCACCATATATGTGACTCTTGAGCCATGCAGCATGTGCGCAGGAGCAATGGTTCTTGCGAGAATCGACAGGCTCGTGATCGGCGCGATGGATCCCAAGGCGGGAGCATGCGGGTCGCTTCGCAACATCGTATCCGATGACAGGCTCAATCACCGCATAGAGATCACCGGCGGAGTCCTTGAAGACCGGTGCAGCAGCCAGCTCAGAGATTTTTTCCGGGCGAGGCGCAGAGAACACAGCAAAGACAAGACAGATAAGTGATCAGCGGCAGGAAGAATTGCCGTATTACAGAATAACGGAGGAATGATTCATGAAGAGGGGAACTCTGATCGCAGTTCTTACAGCGATTATGATAATGGCATGCTCAGTATTCAGCTTTGCGGCTGACGGACTTGAGCTCGTTTCATCCTACCCTGAGGATGGACAGAAGAATACTTCAATGGAAAACCTTGGTGTCAAGCTGACATTCAACCATCCGATCAATTCGGAAGAAGCCAAAAAGATCGATGCGTCCAAGTTCAGCATCACCGATGAGGACGGAGAGGCAGTTCCTGTCCAGGTCCTTTTCAGCGAAAAGAATGACGGACTCGTTCTCGTAGTGGCAGACGTTGATAAGGGATTCGTAGCCAAGAACAACTCAGAGTACACTCTCAAGATTGACGCCGGACTCGTAGACAATGACGGCAATGAGCTTGCAAATGACCAGACAATCACTTTCAGGACATATAACCAGAGAGTCAACAATATGGTCAACATGGGCATGATGTTCATAATGTTCGGCGGTATCATGTTCTTCACAATGCGTCAGAACAAGCAGAAAGAAGAAGAGGAA
>ONHU01000122.1 GCA_900317675.1 uncultured Eubacteriales bacterium | reverse complement strand
AAGAGTAGCCTCTTGCTGGATGAAGGGATAGCATACAGCTACAGCAGGACACATGCTGATGGCAGGATACTGTCCTTTGAAATCTGTGACAGCTGTGACAGCAAGGAGGACAACTCCCGCTAACACTGTCACGGCTGTCACGACCGACACGCTCAGTTTTGTCACGCCATTTACAGCCGAGGAATTATTGTCATCAATTATTGACGATGGTATCCTTGATGAAGATGGCGTGCATAAACTTATGAGCAAAAAGAAACTTGATTATGTACAGAAAAATCATTCACTTAGTATTTGGAAAGGAGCTGATGGACGCTGGAGAACATACTTGCCTGATGCAGAAAAGCCTAACGGGAGAAAACTTGTTTCAAGAGGATCTCATGATGAATTGATATCTATGCTATTTGACTTCTATACAGAAGCCGAAAAGCAAAGAAAAAGACTTCAGATTACACTGGAAGAGCTGTTTGATGAGTGGCAACAGCATAAAAGCATATATGTTACAGATTCCACTATCAAAAGGGATAAAACAACCTGGAAATCTTTGTATGAGGGCGATGCTATCACAAAAAAGCCTATATGCTCACTTACAAAGGCTGACATAGAGGAATGGATACTGAAAAAGGTTCGTTCAAAGGAAATGAACGCCCATCAGTATAACAATTTCTCTCTGGTCATGCGCCAGATGCTGGAATATGCCATGGAAATCGAAATCATCAGCAGTAACCCTTTTGATCGAATCAAGATTCCGAAAAGCAGAGTACTGAAGCCTGAAGTGAAAAAACCAAGTGAGCAAGAGGTTTTCTTCCCTGATGAGCGTGATGCTCTGATACAGTATGCATTCAAGCAGTTTGAAGAAAAAAGAGATAGAGTGCAGATATTTATTCCTTTAGCAATAGCATTCCTGTTGTATGTTGGTCTGAGACGCGGAGAAGTAACTGCGCTCAGATTTGATGATATCAACGGCAAGCAAATCATACTGCATGACTCCTATAGTCACGATATGAAGTGTCTGAAAGGACGTCTTAAAGACGGTGAAGGTTGGAGAACCGTGAGTGTCGTCCCTGCCGCATTGGATATCATAGAAAAGGTCCGTGAAGAAAGAGAGCGGCTGGACATGCCGACAGATGGATTCATCTTCTGCGTGAACGAAGGATTTGAAAGCTTTTATTCCGGTTTAGGCAAGATGATCAATAACTATTGCGAGGAACTTGGAATACCGCAAAGAAGCCTTCATAAAACACGTAAGACTGTCGCATCAGTATTGCATGTAAATGGTGTTGATGATCTCATCATACAGAAGGAATTCGGTCACAAGGATCTGCGCACTACCCAGCAGTGTTATTGCTATGATCTCACAACAGATGAGGAACGCTATGAAAAAATTGCACAATCACTGGCATAGCGTACGATTCTGACCCATCTAATCACTATCTAATCACATCTAACCACCGCCAAAAGAATAGACCCGTTGATTTTTCAACGGGTCTGGTGGTGGAGCGTAGGGGGATCGAACCCCTGGCCTCAAGATTGCGAACCTTGCGCTCTCCCAGCTGAGCTAACGCCCCACAACTCATATTATTACGGCAAAGCCGTTATGATCACGGAGACTATTCTATCGTAGGAGCTTGCCGACGGAGATCAATAGTCTCATCATTACGGCAAAGCCGTTATGATCACGGAGACTATTATAATATGAGCGATTGTATTCTTCAATAACAAATACGGATTATTCCATTGCGACCAGCGCCGGGATGGTCTCCTCGAAGTTTACTCCATACCAAGGTTTCTTAGGGTCATTCATAGTTACCTTAATAGTATGAGCGGTATAATCTGCCGCGATCCTCATAGCATCTTTCCAGTCCTTGCCATGCATCATCTCTCCGATAGCAGTGCTGGAGAACAGATCGCCTGTTCCGTGGAACATCGCTCCTATTTTGTCATTCTGATAGACGTACAGCTCGTCTTTCTTCTTATCGTATCCCATTATGCCTGTCTTGCCTTCACTGAGGGAAACACCTGTGAGCACACTGATGCGCGCGCCGAGGTTAACTACCTTTGAAAGCAGTTCTTTAATGTATGCCTCATCGTACTCTTCGCGATACTCGGTATCAGTCATTATGCAGGCTTCCGTAATATTCGGAACTATCATGTCAGCGCATGAGCAGAGCTCAGTATTTTTGCGAGCGTAAGCCATATCGAAGGCCGGGTAAAGCTTTCCGCGGTCTGCCATTACAGGATCAACAAAAATGAGCTTGTCTTCGCCCCCGCCAAATTTTCTGAACAGATCTTTCATCATATCGATCTGCTCGATGGAGCCCAGATAGCCTGTATATATCGCATCGAATTCAACGCCTTCATCCTGCCACTTCTCGCATATAGGCTCGATCTGATCTGTCAGGTCCTTAACCGTAAAGCTCTTAAAAAGAGTATGGTTGGAAAGAACCGCCGTCGGCAGAATAACGCACTCAACACCAAGTGCCGAGATGACCGGAAGCGCGATCGTGATGGAGCACTTACCAAGGCATGAAATGTCCTGTACCGTAAGAATTCTTTTCATTTTGCTGTATACCCCCTGAAACAAATCTCAGTCGCTTTAATACCGCCTCATACTATAACATATTCTATGAATTTGTGTTAAGATGCAGGACTAATAAATTAAGCATAATGTATGATATCTACGTACGAATATTTACTGACATAGCGTCAGGAGGTAATTATATGAAAAAAGAAAGAAGCAAACTATTACTCGTGATGCTTCTCTGCATCACAATGATCGGCACTACTCTCCTTTCTGCATGCGGTAAGCCGGATCCTGAAGAGCCTGAGGCACCGCCAAGCAACTCTCTGACAGGTGCTACAGCTGAGCAAGGTTATGATGAAGCTGCAGCCGGAAGACGTGTCGCGGCATTCGTAGTTGAGAATGCACCTGATGCAAGACCTCAGTGGGGAATGGATGACGAAAACTACTCGCCTGACATCATTCTTCAGGGAGAGGTAGAGGGCGGAATAACCAGAACACTCTGGCTCTACGCTGACTATGAAAAGCTTCCTGAGATCATCGGACCTACAAGAAGCGCACGTCCGCCTTTCGTTAAATTCTCCGAGCTCTTCGACTCCATCTTTATCCACTGGGGAATGAGCCATTCAAAGGGAGATTATATCGGAGCCAAGACGGTATTCAAGCGTGACAAGGTCGACCATATCGACCAGATGTATCTCGATGACCAGGAAGGCATGTATGGCAGAGATACCACCAGAGCAGTCAATGTTGAGCACCGCGGTATCATCTACGGCGAAAAAGTCCCTGCAACCATTAAGAATGAAGGCTTCAGGACAGAGCCAAAGGAATACACAAAGCTCGCCTTCAACAGGGTCACAGAGCCAGTCAGTGAAACCGCAGCTACACAGGTAGGCGTTAAGTACTCCGAAAAAGCATTTGAGGATACATACTGGACTTACAGCGAAGAAGACGGAATGTATCACTCCAGCAGTTTTGAGAATGACCTCGCCAGAGAGAACCTGCTTGTACTCTCCGATGAGACAGAATACATCACAAAAGAAGGTTATGAAGGCCCGGGAAGCGCCGGAAGCGTAACCTACTGTGATTACAAGCTCAAGGGAGGCGACGGCAAGCTCTTCAGCAAGGGAACAGTAAAAGATATCAAATGGCAGATAAATGACGGCAAGCTCGAGCTTATCGATCCTGCTACTGATGCAGAAACCGCAAAAACTACCAACGACGAGAATCTGGCATCAGCAATAGAAACTGTCAAAGCAGACGAAAATGCAGAATGGCCGGTTTACAACAAGTATGTAATCGTTTCTCCTGAACCGGAAG
>ONHU01000069.1 GCA_900317675.1 uncultured Eubacteriales bacterium | reverse complement strand
CGATCTGCCGATGACAAGAAATCCTCTGTCAGCATAATCTTTCGCTTCCGGTTCAGCATCGCCGAACACCTTCCAGAATTCTGCCTCTGCATCAACGGATCCGTGAATTCCGCCGGCAGCCAGAGCCGCTTCATAGGTAATTCCTTCTTTTCGCCTGAGTCCGGTAAAAACCGCCTCGCTTATGCTGTCGAATTCAGAGTTTACGTGTATCTCCTCGCACGGATATCCCGCCATATCTTCCGGCGCCGTTTTTTCCGAAGTCTCTCCTGGACCGTAATAATCCAGATATGTGTCAGGATCCGCAGTATTGCGGTATCTGACGCCATTCACAAAACCGCTGGCACCCAGGCCGCATCCTATATAATCGTCCATGTTCCAGTACAGGGAGTTGTGACGGGCCCTGTATCCTTCGCGGGCAAAATTGCTGATCTCGTAGTGTTCGTATCCCGCATCCCGCATAAGAGCGCATATCCTGTGAAAGGTTTCGCGGTCCTCTTCATCCGGGACTTCGGTGATCTCGCCCCTCTCTGCCATCTCATAGAACGGCGTGCCCTCTTCCATCTGAAGGCTGTAACATGAGATGTGTTCCGGCCCGAGTTCAATGATCTTCTCTGCGTCTCTGAGTGCATCACGGATCGTTTCTCCCGGGACAGAGAAAATCAGATCAAGGCTTATGTTTTCAAAGCCCTGCTCCCTTGCCAGCCTGAAATCACGTTCCACATCTCCGGGGGTGTGTATCCTACCCATGAAATGGAGCCTGTCGTTGTCCATCGACTGGACGCCCATCGAAAGCCTGTTGATCCCCATCGATCTGTAAGCTGTGAGCTTAGCTCTGGTAACGGCGTCCTTCCGGCCGAGCGTGCCGGGATTGGCTTCAAGCGTTACCTCTGCATCAGGAGCCAGATCATAATACTTACGGACAGTCTTCATGATCCATGACATCTGTGACACATCCAGAACGGACGGTGTGCCGCCGCCAATATAAACCGTATCCACAGATATCTTCTGTGCCCCGGCGTCAGACGGGCAGCCTGTTTCTGCTAAGGCAGCTCCCGACCTCATGATCAGTTCATTGATAAGCGCCTTGGTATATTCCGCGCGCAGGCTTTCCTCCGCCGGAAAAGACAGAAACGCGCAGTAATTGCATTTCTTCACGCAGAAAGGGATATGTATGTAAAGACCTGTCTTTTTTTCTCTATCTGCCATCGTCGAGTTTGAGTACTTCCGTGAAAGCCTCCTGCGGGACCGTGACAGTACCGAACTGACGCATCCTCTTTTTGCCGGCTTTCTGTTTCTCAAGAAGCTTTTTCTTTCGTGAAACGTCGCCTCCATAGCACTTGGCAAGTACATCCTTGCGGTATGCGCGAACTGTTTCGCGGGCGATGATTTTCTGGCCGATAGCAGCCTGGATCGGAACCTCGAACTGGTGTCTCGGGATGATATCCTTGAGCTTCTCGCAGATGCCTCTGCCCTTGGCCATTGCCTCTTCCTCAGGAACGATGGTGCTGAGAGCATCGATCAGTTCCCTGTTGAGCAGGATGTCGAGCTTGACCAGCTTCGCAGGCTGATATCTCAGGAACTCATAATCGAGAGAAGCATATCCTCGCGTCCTTGACTTAAGCGCATCAAAGAAGTCGTAGATAACTTCATTGAGGGGCATCTCATAGTGCAGCTGCACCCTGGTCTTAGTCAGATATTCCATGTGGATCATGTTGCCCCGCCTGTTCTGGCAGAGCGCCATGATGCTTCCTACATATTCGTTAGGCGTCATGATATCCGCTTTGACGATCGGTTCTTCGATATGAGCGATGTCCACCGGATTAGGCAGGTTTGAAGGATTCTGGATGTCCAGTACTGTTCCGTCCTTCATCACAACCTTGTAGACGACCGAAGGCAGTGTGGTGATGACATCAAGATCGAATTCGCGCGCAAGCCTCTCAGTGATGACATCCATGTGCAGAAGTCCGAGGAAGCCGCAGCGGAAACCATATCCCAGCGCTGCTGAGTTTTCCGGTTCAAAGTTGAATGCAGCGTCATTGACCTGAAGCTTTTCGAGCGCGTCCTTGACGTTTTCGTATTTTTCGCCTTCTGCAGGAAAAATCCCGCAGTATACCATGGACTGTGCTTTTTTGTAGCCCTTCAGAGGAGCGTCTGCCGGAGCAGAAGCGAGCGTGATCGTATCACCGACGCGAGCATCAGCGACCTGCTTGATGCTTCCGCAGATATAGCCTACCTCTCCTGCCTTGAGTTCATCAGCAGGGAGCGTCCTCGGTATGCAGTATCCGACCTCAGTCACCTCATACTGCTTGCCTGTATTCATCATTTTGATCATATCGCCTCTCTTCACCCTTCCGTCGAAGATCCTGGTGTATATGATCACTCCTTTATAACTGTCATAGTACGAATCAAAGATCAGTGCCTTGAGCCTTCCATCCGGATCGCCCTGCGGAGGCGGTATGACCTCTACGAGTTTTTCAAGCATCTCATCGATACCCATGCCTGTCTTGGCAGAGATCTCCGGAGCTTCGGAAGCGTCCAGACCGATGATATCCTCGATCTCAGCCCTCGCGTCATCCGGCCGGGCAGAATCGAGATCCATTTTGTTGAGAACAGGCAGTATCTCAAGATCCTCATCGAGGGCCAGATATACGTTTCCGAGTGTCTGCGCCTCGACGCCCTGCGTCGCGTCAACTACAAGGACAGCGCCGTCACATGCGGCAAGAGATCTCGAGACCTCATAGTTGAAGTCTACGTGTCCCGGTGTATCTATCAGGTTCAGTATATACTCTCTGCCATCCTTAGCCTTGTATTCAAGCCTCGTGGTCTGGAGCTTGATCGTGATGCCTCGCTCACGCTCAATGTCCATATTATCAAGATACTGCTCCTTCATATCGCGCGCCTCCACAAGGCCGGTCTTTTCTATAAGACGGTCTGCCAAAGTGGATTTGCCGTGATCTATGTGAGCGATTATGCTGAAATTTCTAATATTATCTAAATAACTCATTGATACCTCATATCGTCTGAAATGCTTATGATGCTTTGCATCCGTACCTTTAATTATAGATGAGAACGGGATAAAAAGACAACTCTCACTTGCCGTTTTGGCTGCCTCGGATGCACAGTCTGCGCCTGCCGGTTTTTTGTAACATAAAAGACAGCCGGGAGACACTCCGGCTGCCTGGCGCATTTAACTTATACGCGGTGTGGGGACGGGTGAGATTACTTGGACATTTCGTTCAGTTTTCTCGCGAATCTTGCTACCTTTCTTGAAGCAGTGTTCTTGTGGTATGTACCCTTTGCAGCTGCCTGCATGAACTTCTTCTCAGCGTGCTGGAAAGCCTTCTGAGCCTCTTCAACATTGCCAGCCTCAACTGCAGCAAGGAAAGCCTTCTCAGCATCCTTAACGTGGTTGCGAACTCTGATGTTGCGAGCTGTCTTCTTGTCGATAACTTTGATTCTCTTCTTTGCGGATTTAATATTAGCCATTAAACTTACCCCACTTTCTTAAATAATGTATTAATTCGCGACGGTTATTATACGACACCTATAATAATAAAACAAGGGATTTGTGCAAGTTTTCTGCACAAATCCCCGTTCAGTCATCTTATTTCAGATAACGAAGTGATTTTCGTTTATACCGGAGAACTATTTTCCGTACTTCTCGATCAGTCTCTTGAATCCAGGCATGGAGTTCTTGATCATCTGGTTGGATACGCAGTATGAAAGTCTGAGGTATCCAGGGCAGCTGAATCCTGTGCCAGGTACGATGAGGATGTTCTCTTCGAGCTTAGCTGCTTCAGAGAATGCGAGGTCATCGCCGTTAGGTGCTTTCATGAAGAGATAGAAAGCGCCATCCGGCTTAGCGCATTCATAACCCATGGATGTGAGGCTGTTGTACAGATCGTTTCTGTTCTCATCATAGGCTACGAGGTCAGGAGCGCATCCAACGCATTCCTGTACGACTCTCTGGATAAGAGTCGGAGGACATACGGAACCGATCTCTCTTGCAGCGCCGGCTACAGCTGCGTAAACAGCCTTGCCGTCTTCGCATTTTGCAGGAACATATACATATCCGATACGTTCGCCAGGCAGAGACAGGCTCTTGGACCAGGAATAACATACGATTGTATTGTCATATACTTCAGGGATAAATGTAACCTTAGCATCTCCGTATACGAGTTCTCTGTACGGTTCATCAGCTACGATATAGATCGGATGTCCGTACTCGGCTTCCTTTTCCTTGAGGAATGCGCCGATCTTCTCAAGAGTCTCCTTGGTGTATACGACTCCGGAAGGGTTGTTAGGCGAGTTGATAACAACTGCAACTGAGTTCTCGTCTACTGTTGCTTCGAGCGCTTCGAGGTTGATCTGGAAATCAGGAACGTCAGCAGCAACGACTTTGACCTTGCCGCCGCCTGCTGTGAAGAATACGTTGTATTCAGGGAAATAAGGCGCGATGCAGACAAAATTGTTTTCAGGCTTTGTTGTCAGTGCGCATGCAACTGATACAAGAGCAGGCGCGCATCCGCATGTCATGAAGATCTCGCTTGCCTGTGCATTTGTGCTGAATCTTTCTCTGAGATTAGCTGCGATTGCTTCTCTTGTGCCTTCAAAGCCAGGGGCCATTGAATATCCGTGAAGAAGAATCGAGCTTTCTTCCTCAACGAGCTTTTTGATTGTTTCGTTTACTTTTGCCGGAGCAGGAATGCTCGGATTGCCAAGGGAATAGTCATATACCTTATCTTTTCCGAGAACTTTTGCCTGCTCCAGTCCGTAGGCGAACAGTTCACGAATGATGCTTGGCGCAGTGCCATAGCCGTAATATTTCTGATTTACCATAGCTTTATCTCCTTATAGTATGAATGTTTTGTTTTAAAGCGTATTGCCTCTGATAAAATTATAACACTATTCTATGTATATAGATGTTTTTTCTAACGAAAGAAGCTCCGCTTAACTGCGGAGCCTCTCTGTAACTAAAAATCCATATCCAAAGTGACCGGACAATGGTCGCTTCCCATGATATCTGTCAGTATGTCTGCGCCCCGGAGTCTGTCCCGGAGTCTGTCAGAGATGATGAAATAGTCGATCCGCCAGCCTGCGTTCTTCTCTCTGGCGCGGAATCTGTATGACCACCAGGAATAGATGACTTTTTCAGGATACAGATACCTGAAGGTATCTGTGAACCCTGCTTCGAGAAGTTCGGTCATCTTGCCTCTCTCCTCATCCGAGAAACCCGCGTTTCCCCTGTTGGTCTTAGGATTCTTGAGATCGATCTCGTTGTGCGCAACATTGAGGTCGCCGCAGTAGATGACTGGCTTTGTCCCGTCAAGCTCACACATATACTCTCGCATGGCATCTTCAAACTCGCAGCGGTAGCTGATCCTGGCAAGTCCGTCCTTGGCATTCGGAACGTAGCAGCATACGAGGAAGAATTCCGGATACTCGAGTGTTATGACTCTCCCCTCGTCATCATGGTCTCCGTGGATGCCATAGCTTACCGAAACGGGTTCGCCGAGAGATTTGCGGGCAAAGACAGCCGTTCCCGAATACCCCTTCTTTTCGGCATAGTTGTAGAATTCATAATAATCTTCAGGATGAAAATCAGCCTGCCCTGCCTGCATCTTAGTTTCCTGCAGGCAGAAAAAATCCGCGTCCAGTGTATTGAATACATCTTCAAATCCCTTGCCCAGAACAGCCCTGAAGCCATTGACATTCCAGCTGACGAATTTCATATGAAGCTTATCTCCTTGTCATGTTTTACTCTATGGTGAATGGCACCATCATCCAGTCCTTATACTTTCCGATTCCGCGGATCATAATATACCCGGTTCCCTTTTCGGTGTTTCTGATAAAAGTCGCGACGAAGTCCTTGCCATTCCTCAGACCTCTGCCGTCATAAGTTACTCCGAACTTCGGCGATGCCCGGAAATTGCGGAGCTTAGCTGAGATCTCCTGCGGTGAGACGCGGCATTCCCCTATGGAAATGCGCTTCTCATCCTTGACCCCCTTTGTCGCTGCTCTGGTCGGATAGACCTTTCCCGGCTCCACATACCAGAAATCCATATCGACTTTCTCATCTATACCGCCTGCAAGCGCGCTGTCAGTGCATTGCCAGAACCAGTAGTCCGCGTCAAGATCTGCGGAGCTGCCATACTTTGCCATCCAGATCGTCGCTGAATCATCAAGCAGATCAGCCTGCATGTAATTGGTCAGCATATCTCCATTGGCATACACTGCAGACTCATAGCCGGCAGCCTCGACTTCTCTGCAGAAACCGAGCACAGCATCATGATAGAACGACGCCGCGTACATTTCTCCGGCATTGATCTTCTCCTCAAGCCTTCCGCCGGGATAGATCTCATAATCGATCACGACCGGCAGTGTGATGTCTTTCGACTTCAGAAGCTCAAGCACGAAATCTGCTTCTTCCTTGCCTTCCTTTGCGTCAAGAGCCTGAGAGTAGAAATAGACTCCGACCATAAGCCCGGCCTTCCTGGCAGCTTTCAGGTTGGTCTCAAAAGAGCTGTCAATATGCAGGCTCCCGGTGTCTGCGCCTCTGTAGCCCGCGCGGATAAAAACAAAATCGATCCCGCTGGATTTCACCTTTTTCCATTTGATATCTGTCGACTGGTGTTCTGAAATATCGATACCGGTCAGAGGCACGGCATCAGCAAATTTTTCCGCATGAGTAAAGCCCTCGTCTGTGACGCGGTAATCCGGACGTTTGCTGAGATAGTCGCTTATCGAAACGATCGATCCCACTGCAAATATAAGCGAGAGAAGCACCAGTCCGATCCGGAACTTCACCCTGAACGGGAGAGCTCCGCCTGATCTGCGCCGTCTGCCGCTTCCGCCCGTGTTCTCTGCCTGATTTTGAGCAAGTCTGCGCCGCTTGGCCTCTATCCTTGCTGTTTTTTTCTCGTTTTTCTTATCTTCAGTATCCGTGCTGTTCGTGATATTATCAGACACCTGTGTCTCCTGTATCTTTTATTTCCTGTCTCAGCAATAAGAAGCTGATCAGAATTCTCCTATATGCATGTAAGGCATCAGTTCTTTTTCAAGCTCTACCCTGTGGTGTTTCGTATAAATGCCCGGAAGACCTCCCGTATGCATGAATATCACTGCTGAACCGGCAGGCAGCTTCCCGCTTTTTGCGTCGTCCACGACTGCTTCAAAGGTCTTTCCTGTATAGCACGGATCGATGATAATGGCTTCCTTGCGAGCCAGATAATACATCGTATCTCTTACCTCGCTTACGGCATTGTTGTATGCGCCATGGATATGGACCGTCTCGATGACAAAATCATCCGGAGTTACGCCCCATACGTCCCTGCCGCCTGCAAGCTTATCCTTAGCTGTGCAGTAATAATCCCAAAGAGCGCTCTTAAGAGCTTCAAGATTAGCATCGTCATCTGTTGTGTCCTCGGCATACGGAAGTACATTGATCCCTGTGAGTTTCAGGGAAGATCCGCAGTCGATCAGTCCGAGAAGCATTCCCAGATAGGTACCCATGCTTCCGACTGTCACATATATGTTGGCATCCGGAATGCCCATCTCTCTTGCCTGCTTGTCAAGCTCTGCTGCGCACTCTATGTATCCGAGCATTCCGATCTCGTTGGAACCTCCCATAGGCACATAGTAGACTTTCTCGCCTTCAGCAGCGAATTTATCTAAAACAGCCTGCTTTCCGTTTTCCATATCGCTGACAAAATATACCGGGCAGCCGAGCATACCGTCCAGAAGCAGATTTGCGCTGATCTCTCCCGGATATTCATCCGCTGTGATGATCGCGCACTTCAGTCCGTATTTCGCGGCAACAGCAGCAGTCAGTCTTCCGTGGTTGGTCTGAGCTCCGCCTTCAGTGACCAGCATCGTTGCCCCCTTGTCGATCGCGTCTTTGAGGAAATATTCCAGTTTGCGAAGCTTGTTTCCGCCTGTTGCCAGGCCGGTAAGATCATCCCTCTTGCAATATATATCTACACCGAGGTCCTCTGATACATTTCTGAGATGTTCAAGAGGTGTCGGCAGATGAAGGATATCTATCTTGTCATGTCCGTAAAGCATTTACAGCCTCCTTTCTTTTATCCAGAGATATTCTACCATAAAAAAGCAGCAGTGAGAAACGTTCTCACTGCCGCAGTATTTCATGTTCCGCCGGAATTTCAGAAACTGCTTTT
>ONHU01000108.1 GCA_900317675.1 uncultured Eubacteriales bacterium | reverse complement strand
CGACTGGAGGTGCAGGTGTTGCTCCGCCGGCAGGGATCTGAAGCTTGATGTAGCCGTCGATCTTCTTTGCCATTGATTTCTCCTTTCCTGAGGGATCGATGATTCCTCATTTTTATATCTTAGCGGCTGCTGAGCCGTTAAAACCAGATCTATTTGAGTTTGCTGACCTGTGAGAACTCGATCTCTGCAGGAGTGTCTCTTCCGAACATAGAGATCCTTGTCTTGACGATCTGCTTTTCCGGATTGACTGCTTCGACAATCCCCAGCTGACCTTCGAATACTCCGCCGATGATACGGATCGTATCTCCGACTTCGATATCAAGATCGATCTTAAGCTTCTCGATGCCCATCCTGACGATCTCTTCTTTTGTGAGCGGAATAGGATCTGAACCGTGTCCAACGAATCCTGTTACGCCCTCAGTGTTACGGACAAGATACCAGGTCTCATTATTTACGATCATTTTGATAACGACATAGCCCGGATAAAGCTTGCGTGTCTTGACCTTCTTGACTCCGTCCTTGATCTCGATACGCTCTTCAGTCGGGATGACTACCTCAAGGATGAGGTCCTGCATTCCGCGGTACTCGACCATTCTCTCGATACTGGTCTTGACCTTGTTCTCATAACCGGAATATGTGTGGACGACATACCACTTGGCAGTTCCGTCGCCTCTGAGGCCCTCGCCTTCAAGAGGTGATACTGATGTCCTGACGTTTGCCGATTCTTCAATGTTTACGTTATCTGCCATCTGTTATCTCCCTAGGATAATGTGATGCCGAGGATGCCCTTGAGTGCTGCAAGGAATCCCGTATCTATCAGCCAGAAAGCAACTGCGAAGAAGATCACGCATCCGATAACAACTACTGTATCTGTTGTCAGTTCTTCTCTTGTCGGCCATACGACCTTGCGCAGTTCCTGCCTTACTCCTCTGAAATAAGCGAGCAGGCCGCCCTTCTTTTCTTTCTTGTTCTGGCTCTGCTTTTTTGCGGAAGCTTTTGCTGCCTGTTTTGCGAGATCAGCCTTTGAGCTGTCGCTTCCGTTAGTGTTATTGTTAGCCATACCTGTGTCTCCGCTGTCAGTAATTAACTGAATTACTTTGTTTCCTTGTGAAGAGTTTCCTTCTTGCAGAACTTACAATACTTCATGAGTTCGATCCTGTCAGGATTGTTTCTCTTATTCTTCATTGTATTGTAGTTTCTCTGCTTGCACTCTGTGCATGCAAGGATAACTTTCTGTCTTACGCCTGCTGCCATTGGTTTTCCTCCGTCTTTTCAATCTAAAACTCGAAGCCCGGTTTCCCGTTCTTCGATTAAATAATCATAAAGTCGCTCAATAAGAATACTCATTATACAAGTCAAAGTCAAGGAATTTTTCAGGAAAAAGCGGTTTTGTTCCTGCAAAAGTCACAGAACCGCTTTTCTATTTCCCTGACTGTGTCCTTGCGCGCCTGATCCCGTACATCAGAACCGCTGCAGCATTAGATGCGTTCAGCGAGTTGATGCTTCCGTACATAGGGATCGAAAGGACAAAATCGCATTTCTCTTTGACGAGTCTTCCTACGCCTTTTCCTTCGTTGCCTATAACCACGGCGATCGGTCCGGTAAGATCCGCTTCATAATAAGTCTCGCCGTCCATGTCCGCAGCGCCGACCCATACGCCTTTTTCTTTGAGCTCCTCTATGGTTCTTGCTATATTGGTGACCTGTACTACAGGCATTGTCTCGATCGCTCCCGCGGCAGACAGCGCTACAGTCTGCGTGAGAGAGGCTGCTCTCCTCTTAGGGATGATCACTCCGTGAGCGCCTGCGCATTCAGCCGTACGGATCACAGCTCCGAGATTATGCGGATCATTGACTTCATCGAGTATGATAAGGAACGGGTCTTCTCCTGCAGCTTCCGCCCTCTCAAAGACCTCATCCATATCCGCGTAGCTGTATTCGCTTACCTTGGCAACAACGCCCTGATGCTTTGTGCCCGGAGCCATTGCGTCGATCTTTTCCTTAGGAACAAAATCAACGATGACGCCCTGTTCCTTGGCTATTGCTACGATCCTGGATACTGATCCCTCCGCGCCGTCAGCGATGAAGACTCTCTCGACATCACGCTCTCCGTTCAGAGCTTCTGTAACCGGATTTCTTCCTGCGACCACTTCAAGCCCGTCAGTTCCGATATTGAGTTCCTTCTCAAAAGGCTCTGCTATGTCAAAGCCGAGCACTCTGCGCCTGTCTTCACGCTGAGGCCTTGCGCCTGTGTTCTTTTTTGCGCCGCCCGATGTCCTTCTTGCTCCGGCAGCAGACGCGCTGCGCCCTCTCGAAGCGGATGCGCCGCCCCGCCTTGACTCGCGGCTGTATGTTTCACCGTAATCGCGTCTGTTCTTGCCGCCTCTTTTCGGCGCGCCTTTTCTGTCGCTGTCAGTGAATCTCTTATTATCTCTCTTGCTCATTATTCGATATCAGCTATAAAAGCATCTGCGCCCAGATCCTCTTCCATCCTTGTGATATAGAGCCTGCTGCAGTACTTATAGAATCTGTTGTACAGCGAAGCGCCTCCGATCAGGTAGATGTCATCCGGGTCATATCCTGAAAGCTCGTCAAACAGCTCGTATTCAGAGTGTACGACCTTGCAGTCGGGCGCCTCGAAGTCCGGATTGGCGGAAAGGACGATATTGGTCCTCTTCGGAAGCCCTTTCTTTCCCGGAAGGGACTCCAGGGTTTTACGGCCCATTACGACAACCTTGCCGACGGTGTGTTCCCTGAAGTACTTCATGTCTGATGGAAGCGACGCCAGAAGGCCGTTGTCTCTTCCGATACCCCATTTTGCGTCTGCGGCAACTATCATATTCATATCGAACCTCCAAACCTGTTCACCATCATGGCCACCTGCTCATTTTCCATATGGCCGGATCTGTATGAATAGAATGTATCCGAGTTGCATCTGGTGCATATATTGGATACCGATATATGATCAGCAGGAATCCCTGCCTTAAGCAGCGACATGCGGTTCGCCTCCCTGAGATCCAGATGGTACTTTCCTCCGGGTATATCGCGCCCCTGCGCATCACGAGCAGGGTATTTCGAAAAGATCTTTTCTGCTTCCGCTTCCGACCACTCTCCGGCAAACAAGTCATACACTTCATCGCCCATCTCATAGCAGTCTCTGCAGATCCCCGGACCGACCGCCGCGTACATGTCAGAAGGGTCGCATCCGAATCTGACCACCATATTCGCAACCGCCACCAGGGGGATCCTTCCGAGCGTTCCGCGCCATCCTGCATGGACAAGTCCTATCGCCTTTCTGACCGGATCGGCAATATATACAGGAGGGCAGTCCCCGCCGAAAGCTGTCAGCAGGACATCCGGGATATCTGTGACGACACCGTCGACATAGTGGCGGTGAAGCGCAAAATTCCCGACTGTTGGTATCCCCAGATCTTCCCGCGATGCCGTATGGACATAGTTAGTGTGCTTCTGATCTGTGATGCATTCCATGGAGATCGAAGATCCCAGCTGGTGCGCAAGGATATCCCTGTTCTTTCTGCAGACCGGCGATGCTTCAGCTATCTCCTCGTCTTTCATCACTGCGAGTCTGAGCCCCTTCTGCCCTGTACCCGTTTCAGGGTCATAGCTTATGAACCTTGTTGTGAACAGATTGGGTACGCCAAGGCTGTCAAGCAGATCTACTGAGAGGTGCGGGATGCCGTCTGTATGTATATTGAATATTCTGTTGTCATCTGAATATCTGATATCGTACATAGGTCTATTCTACCACAAACTGAATCGCGATGTTTACTGCTCATGCCGGCTGTCTATGATCCGGACAGCGCGCTCTGCGATCTCCTGCACTCTTTCGCCCTGTCCTCCAAGGTGCAGGTATCCAAGGAGAGCTTCGAATCCAGTCGCAAGCTTGTAGTCCTTAGGATCTGCATGCTGAGGTCTCGACATGGACCGGTGATTCCGCGCGCGCTTCAGAACAACCTCTTCTGCTTCCGTAAGAAAGCCTTCCGAAAGGAGCGCTCTCGCGGCCGCTGCCTGTCCTTCCGCAGAGACATATCTGACTGCGTATCTGTGCGCCCTGCCCGCATCCTGAGGATACTTTTTCAGGATCATCTCGCGGATGATCACTTCATAGACTGCGTCTCCCAGGTAGGCGAGAGCTGTTGTATTGACCGTCTTTAGTTCTTTTTCTGTCATTTCAGTTTACAAAAGCGCCCGGAAGGGCGCTTTGGATTCATCATATAGCAACAGGTATATTGCGGATCTGTTCTCCGTGCTGATAATTCTCAACCTTGATATCGTCCGTAGTGAATTCATAGAAATCACGGACATCAGGATTGAGAGTCACCTTCGGAGCAGGATACTGAGGTCTCGAGATCAGTTCACGGATGAGCTCGACATGTCTGTCATAGATGTGAGCATCCGAGATGACATGGACCAGTTCTCCGGCTTTGAGATCAGACACCTGCGCCATCATCATGAGAAGTATAGCGTACTGCACTACATTCCAGTTGTTGGCTGCAAGGATATCCTGGGATCTCTGATTGAGGATCCCGTTCAGCGTGTCCCCTTTGACATTGAAAGTCATCGAATATGCGCACGGTTCCAGTCTCATCTCTGACAGATCCTCAAAGTTGTACAGATTGGTCAGGATACGCCTGCTGTATCTGTCGTTTTTGAGACACCACAGCACGTTATCCACCTGATCCATCTCTCCCTGACGGAATCTGTATTTCTTCGACATCTGGTATCCGTAGGCCTTGCCTATAGTACCGTTTTCATCTGCCCACTCGTCCCAGACATGGCTCTTAAGATCGCAGAGTCTGTTGGATTTTTTCTGCCAGATCCACAGCATCTCGTCTGCAGCCAGCTTGATCGCTGTCGGCCGCAGCGTGAGCGCGGGGAACTCCTCCTGCAGATCATATCTGTTGACCACGCCGAAATTTTTGATGGTATGAGCCGGCGTTCCGTCTTCCCAGTGCGGCCGCACCGGCATACCCTCTGTACTGAATCCGTGATCGAGGATATCCTGACACATATTCACAAAAAGCTGATCGGCTCTGCTCATTGCGCTTCTCCGTTAGTTTCTGATGACCTGAACGCCCTGCGGAGTATCCTTAAGAGTGATACCCATCGCTGCGAGCTGATCTCTGATAGCATCTGCCCTTGCCCAGTTTTTCTCTTTGCGGGCAGCCTGTCTTTCGTCTATAAGCGCCTGGATGTCATCGCCGAGGCCTTCTTCTTCATCCGCGTCTCTGAAGATGCCGAGAACCTCGGCAAGCTCATCGATCCCGGAGAGGGCCTCTTTTGCATATGACTTTGAAGCGCCGTCCCTGACAGCCAGGTTGATCTCAGAAACCATATCAAATATGACCGATATAGCGTCTGCTGTATTCAGATCATCATCCATTACTTCGATAAATCTGTCTCTGTATTTATCAAGACCGGCGATCATGCCTGCCTCGCCGTCCATCGGCTCATCGGTTCCGTTCTTGCAGAGGAACTCAAGTGTCTCTCTGGCGGTCGCGATCCTGTCATATCCCTGCTTGGACTGTTCCATAAGAGTATCGGAGAAATTGATAGGACTTCTGTAGTGACCGCTGAGCAGGAAGAACCTGATTACGTCTCCGGAGTACTCTTTGCGGATATCTCTGACCGTGAAGAAGTTGTTGAGCGACTTGCTCATCTTCTTGCCGTCTACTGTGATATATCCGTTGTGCATCCAGTAATGAGCGAATGGCACACCATTGCAGGCCTCGGACTGAGCGATCTCATTCTCATGATGAGGGAAGGTAAGATCCTGCCCGCCTCCGTGAATGTCGATAGTCTCTCCAAGGTGTTTTCTGGCCATTGTCGAACACTCTATGTGCCATCCCGGTCTGCCCATTCCCCATGGAGATTCCCATGCGATCTCGGACTCTTCCTTGCGGGCTTTCCACAGAGCAAAATCAAGAGGGTCTTTCTTTACTTCGCCGATAGCGATTCTTGCGCCGCTCTCAAGGTCGTCTATGTTCTGTCCTGACAGTTTGCCGTAATCAGCAAACTTGCGTGTCGAATAGTATACGTCTCCGTCTGCCTCATAGGCATATCCTTTGTCGATCAGCTTCTGAACAAAATCGATGATCTCCGGGATATGCTCTGAGACCTTAGGGTGCACGTCTGCCTTGATGACATTGAGCGCTCCCGCATCTTCGTAATACTCTTTGATGTATTTCTCGGATACCTCAGGCGCTGTGATTCCTTCTTCTTTAGCTCTGTTGATGATCTTGTCATCAACGTCAGTGAAGTTCTGTACGAACTTGACTTCATAGCCTCTGTATTTGAAATATCTCCTGAGAGTATCGAAAACTACGAACGGTCTGGCATTTCCAATGTGGAAGAAATTGTAGACCGTAGGTCCGCACACATACATCCTGACCTTGCCCTCTTCGATCGGTACGAATTCTTCCTTGCGGTTGGTCAGGGTATTGTAGACTAGCATACTTGTTATCCTCCTGTTGAACTGGTTATTAGTGGGCGTTCATTGTCTCCTCGGAAAGTCTGGAGAAGAAGTATCTTCCGTCTCCCTCAAGGTCAACCAGTGCCTTAGCCTTAGCAATCGCCTCCTCGGCAGTCATGACTTCGTGAGTATCTTCACGGCGGAGCTTGTACTCTACCTTGCCCTCTCCGGCAAGCTTGCCGACGGTGATCCTGATTGGGATTCCGATGAGGTCAGCGTCATTGAACTTGACTCCAGGTCTCTCGTCACGGTCGTCAACCATTACTTCAACGCCCAGAGCCTCGAGTTTCTTCTCGATATCATATGCAAGAGCCAGCTGGGTCTCGTCCTTGGATTTGACTACTGTTACGATGACATGATAAGGAGCAACGGACAGAGGCCAGATGATACCTTTGTCATCGTGGTGCTGCTCTACTACAGCCTGCATGGATCTTGTGATACCTACTCCGTAGCATCCCATCCAGTACGGATGATCTTCGCCCTTTTCATCCTTGAATGTAGTGTTCATGCTTTCGGAATACTTAAGGCCGAGCTTGAAGATCTGGCCGACCTCGATACCTCTTCTGAACTTGACCGGCTTGCCGCAGTGCGGACATGGATCGCCTTCCTGAAGTGTCTTGATATCTGTGACGATATCGCCTGTGAAGTCTCTTCCATAGCATACGCCGAGCATATGATGGTCTTCTTTGTTAGCTCCGGCGCACAT
>ONHU01000027.1:1562-27114 GCA_900317675.1 uncultured Eubacteriales bacterium | reverse complement strand
CATGATCGACATCGCGCAGCTTGAGCAGTGTGTAAGAGAAGATCTGCAGCTCAAGGTGCCGGCTATCAACGTAGTCAAGAACCCGATCAAAGTCATCATTGATAATTATCCTGAGGATAAGATCGAAATGTGCACTGTCGAAAACAACAGCAAGGTCCCGGAAATGGGAACAAGAGAGATCCCGTTCGGAAGAGAGCTGTGGGTAGACGGAGACGACTTTATGGAAGTGCCTGTTAAGAAATACTTCAGACTCTTCCCTGGAAACGAGGTCAGATTCAAGGGAGCTTACTTCATCACCTGCAACAGTGTTGAAAAAGATGACGAAGGAAACATCGTTGCGCTTCACTGCACATATGATCCGGAGACACACAGCGGCTCAGGATTTGAAGGACGCAAGGTCAAGGGCACCATCCATTTCGTTGAAGCCTCCAGCGCTGTCAGAATCAGGATCAGAGAGTACGGCTATCTGATGAAGACCAATGAAGAGACCGGTGAGATGGAGTTTGACCCTGAATCACTGATCGAGACATGGGGATATGCTGAGCCGTCAGTAAGCGATGTAAAGCCGGGCGAGAGATTCCAGTTCTTCCGTAAGGGATACTATATTGCAGATTCCGAGCTCACGACTGATGAGGAGAAGGTCTTCAACAGTATAGTAGGGCTCAAGAGCTCCTGGAAGTAATTCCTGACAGATGCTCACACCTTTTAACAACCGAGGATCCGCGTCTGCGGATCCTTTTTTCGCCATTTTTCAGCAGATCACCCGCTGTCTAAACGGATTTAAAGAAAAAAAGGGCGCTTTGAGTTGTATACTACGCTTAGATGGAAAATATACTTTACAAAATCCTTAATATAGCGCAGACGTATCCGGATCTTGCCCGGGACGTGACCACCGTGCTTCGGTGGGTCTTTGTCGTCCTTGCGGCATACATACTTCTTATATCGATCTTTTCTCTGCTGACTACCAGATGCACACCGGAGATCTGGGGATATTTTCTTGTGGAGAACGGGGGCAATTACCCTATTACTCACTGGGAAAATGTCATAGGAAGAAGCAAGTCGGCGGATATCAACATACCTGTCAGGACTATTTCCGGCAATCATGCGATACTCGCCAGAAGAGAAGAGACCAAATGGATACTCAAAAGTCTCAGTGAAAACAGCGACACAGTCGTAAATGGCTATAAGCTGATCCCCGGAAGGCGATACCTGATCAACACCGGCGATGAGATCGTCATGGGCGGTGTCCACTGTACGGTCGCGCCTGCAAGTGTTGAGGAGAGCCGCAACAACGAAAAAATGCGGCGCCTTGACAAAGAACCTGTAGCGCCGTGGAAGATCCTTCTCGCGATCACTCTGTTCCAGCTTCTGACAATCGTCCAGCTGATCATCGGAATGGGTGAAGACCTTACTGCCGGAGCGGTGTTAAGTATCGTGCTGCTCTCTGTTGTGATGTGGACATATGTCATGGTATTCAAAGCAATGGGCAGCAAGGGATTTGAGATGGAGATGATAGCGTTCTTCATGACGACGATCAATCTCGCCGTCACATCTTCATGGAATCCGGGAAATACGCTGAAAGAGTTCGTATCGATGCTGCTTGGCCTGGCGCTTATGATTTTCATGTGCTTCTATATGAGAGACCTTGACAGGACGCGCAGACTCAAACCTGTGCTGATCGGCTTTTCTGTCATCATCCTGATCCTCAATCTGCTTCTGGGTACCATAAAATACGGAGCTGCCAACTGGATCACGATCGGCGGATTTTCATTCCAGCCTTCCGAAGTGGTGAAGCTTGCTTTCATCTGCGTAGGCGCAGGTACTCTTGAGGAGCTCTATCAGAAAAACAGCACGATCATGTATGCTGCCTTTTCGCTCTTCTGCCTTGGCTGCCTGGCAATCATGGGAGACTTCGGTACAGCTCTGATTTTCTTCGCGACCTATCTGGTCGTTTCATTCCTGCGAAGCGGAGACCTTTCAAGAATGATACTTACAGGCGTAGGAGCCGGCCTGATGGGTCTGATGGTCATAAGATTCAAACCGTACATAGCATCAAGATTCGATGTATGGGGCCATGTGTGGGAGTTTGCGGATGACCAGGGCTATCAGCAGACGAGGACCATGTCGTTCGGCGCCGGAGGCGGACTGCTCGGACTGGGCGCGGGAAACGGCTCGCTTAAGTATGTAGGAGCGTCAAGCACGGACCTTGTGTTCGGATTCGTGATGGAAGAATGGGGCTTCATCATCGCGGTCCTTCTGGTGCTTTGCATAATCACTCTGTCGATATTCGCTGTCATGAGCATCATGGCCGGAAGATCGACGTTCTTCACGATCTGCGCTTGCGGAGCTGCAACGATCTTTCTCGTGCAGACCATGCTCAATGTTTTCGGCGCGGTGGATCTTTTCCCTCTCACGGGAGTTACGTTCCCGTTCGTATCTACGGGAGGCACGAGCATGCTTGTGTCGTGGGCGATGCTGGCATATTTCAAAGCCGCGGATATGAGGCGTTCATCAAGCCTTGCGGTAGGAAAGGAGGGGTAGTATGCGCAAACAGGAAAGACGTGCTATGATCTGCCTGCTCCTTGCACTTGTTCTTTTCGCCGGTGTATCTGTATTCGGATACCGCTTTGTAAAACACGGCGGGGAATGGGCGAGTTTTTACGGCAACTCACAGATTTATACTGAAGGAGTCATCAACAGAGGAACAGTCTGCGACAGAAATGACGAGGTCCTCCTTGAATGCACACGGGATGGAGCCTGGTACAGCGACGACTGGGAAGTAAGGCGCGCTACGGTGCATGCTGTGGGAGATCCGCGGGGAAATATAGCCAACGGAGCGATCAACATCTTCAAAAGCCAGCTGATAGGCTATGACATCCTGAACGGGACGTATGACACTTCGGCACAGGGCAAAAAGATAAAACTTACGATAGATGCCAGAGCAAATGTTACTGCTTATGAGGCGCTGGGAGACCGGACCGGCCTTGTAGGAGTCTTCAACTGGAAGACCGGTGAGATCCTGTGTATGGTCAGTACACCTACGTTCGATCCGGCAGACGGGATTCCTGAAGATGACGGAAACGGCTACTTCTTCAACAATTTCATTGACGGAGCAATAACGCCCGGTTCTACATTCAAGCTTGTAACAGCTGCTGCCGTCATAGATAATATAGCGGACCGCGACTCATTCACCTTCGACTGCGACGGACAGAATGAATATAACGGCGTTGATTTTACCGACGTAGAGGAACACGGGGAAGTAGACTTCAAAGGAGCCCTGGCTCAATCCTGCAACGGGGCTTTCGGTGAACTGACAAGAGAAGTCGGAGCATCGGTCATGCAGGAATACACCGAAAAAGCCGGACTTACAGAGCCTCTTGAGATCAATGGCGTCAAGACGGCAAAGGGATCGTTCTCATTCCCGTCGGATGACAATATCACTCTCAGCTGGGCGGGAATCGGACAGGCAGATGACCTGGTCAATCCGTGCGCTCTGATGGTCTACGCGGGAGCGATCGCCAATGGAGGAGAAGCTGTCCAGCCGACGCTGATCCAAAGCGCTTCCTTCCTCAGAGAACTGACAGGAGGAAAGACTCTGGGCCGCTATCTTGAAAAGGATACAGCTGCGGAACTCCGCAGTATGATGAAGAACAACGTAGTCGAGAACTACGGCGAATACAATTATGAAGGGCTGGATATCTATGCGAAATCCGGAACGGCAGAGACAGGGTCATATTATCCTGATGCATGGTTCGTAGGTTTTACGGATGATGAAAATGCGCCGTATGCCTTTGTGGTCTGGGTCAAGGAGGGCGGCTACGGATCGGAAGTCGCAGGCCCTATAGCAAGAGCGGTCATCAGGGAACTGGAAGAGAATAATTCCTGATACCTGTGTACAGATCAGAACAATGCAATAAAACAGTCCGGTACACAGATGAACCGGACTGTTTTTGATTTGTATCAGTGTGTGAAGACTACAGTGTCATATCTCCGTCTTTGACCCAGCCGAGTTTACGGCAGACCATGTTGATCGCCGGGGCAAGTACGGCAGGAAGCACGAAGCATATCAGAATGAGTCCAAGCCAGTCCATCGGTGTAATGGCTGCCTTGGCTCCTGAAGCGACATCTGCTACCCAGCCTGAGTAAACGCCGATCTGACCTACGAAGCCGCATGTACCCATACCGCTCGATACAGGCGCGCCGTTCATTTCGAGGTGGAATATACATGTTGCGATAGGACCGGTTATTGCTGACGCAAGCGTCGGACCGATCCAGATGCGTGGGTTCTTGACTATGTTTCCCATCTGGAGCATCGATGTTCCGATACCCTGCGATACAAGGCCGCCCCATTTGTTTTCAGGGAAGGATGTCACAGCAAATCCAACCATCTGTGCACAGCATCCCGCGACGGCTGCTCCTCCGGCAAGTCCGGTAAGTCCCAGAGCGGCGCAGATCGCTGCGGATGATATAGGCAGCGTCAGCGCGACTCCTACTATTACTGAGACTAGTATTCCCATCATGAAAGGCCTCAGCTCAGTAGCCCACATGATCAGTGTGCCGACTTTCATGGCGGCTGCTCCGAGCGCAGGAGCCCACCATGCTGAAAGACCTACTCCGACACCGATCGTAACAAGAGGGGTGACAAGAATGTCGATCTTGGTCTCGCCCTGCACAGCCTTACCGACCTCGGCGGCGATGATCGCTATGAAGAGTACAGCGAGCGGGCCGCCTGCTCCTCCGAGACCGTTGGCCGCAAAACCGACCGTGGCAAGTGAGAAGAGAACAAGAGGCGGGCACTTGAGGGCATAGCCTATTGCGATTGCCATGGCAGGACCTGTCATGGCCATGCAGAGGCCTCCGACTGTATAATCGACTCCGCTGATATTGCAGACAGGGTCAGTCAGGAAACCTATGTGAAACTGAGTGCCCAGCGTATTGATGATAGTGCCGATAAGCAGTGAGCAGAACAGACCCTGTGCCATAGCGGAAAGGGCGTCTATGCCGTAACGCTTTGCGCTTATCTCGATGTTTTTACGTTCCAGAAATGATTTAAATGAGCTGCCGGATTCCTTTGTCATTTTAAGCTACTTCCTTTATATTGTTGCAGATTGAAACAAAATAGCATATGATGTGTATAACAGTGCGCATCAGACTATATATATGTATAAATGATGCACAGTTGACATACTTAGACAAGTATAACACACAAAGTGTTTTTTTGATAGCTGATTCAAGAAAAGCAATGGATTCGCAGAAGGGAGCAATGAATGAGTAGAAACGCGGAGGTGCAGCGATCTGTCAGAAAGAAAAAGAAAGGCGGATGCAGAGGACTCTTTATCCTGATACTGCTTCTTGCAGTACTGGTAGCCGGAGGAGGATGGTACACAATGGGCCTCATGGCTGTAGAACCGGGCAGCACAGAGGAAGTGGTAGTAGATATTCCAAATGGAAGCGGAGCTTCTATGATCGTCGAGATCCTTGATGAAGCGGGTCTTGTAAAAAACAAGACATGCGCCAAGATCAACACTAAGCTGGGACATTATGACAATCTCCAGGCTAACACCTATATCTTCAACAAGGGGATGTCATTCCAGCAGATCATGAAGATCATCAATACAGGGGATTTCAACTATCTGTCAAAGGAATCTGTTGAGGTCAAGGATGGAGCCAGACTTACTCAGGTCGCGCAGGATATTGCCGGACCGCTTCAGGTCTCACCGGATGATATCCTCGCCAAGTGGAAAGATGAGGCTTATCTGAAAGAACTGGCAGACAAGTACTGGTTCCTGTCTGATGATATACTCAGCGAAGATGTTATGAATCCGCTCGAAGGCTATCTCTACGCTGATACATATTACATTACTTCCGGAAGCGATTCGATCGAAGGGTTTACGGAAATGTGTCTGGACAGGATGGACACAGAGCTCACAGCGCGCAAAGACAAGATAGACGCATCCGGATTCAGTGTGCATGAGTTCCTGACTCTGACTTCCATCGTGACCAAGGAGGCTACCGCCGCCGACCAGGCTGCAGTAGCAGGGGTATTCATGAACAGGCTTGATCAGGGGATTTCACTCGGAAGCGATGTTACAGTAGGATATATTTTTGATATCGACAGAGTTGAGCTGAAGCAGAGTCAGCTTGACAGTGACAATCCTTACAATACACGTAAGTTCCCGGGACTCCCGCCGGGGCCTATATGCACAGTGATCGGAGACGCGATGGACGCAGTTCTTGATTATGAGAAGTCAGACGATCTGTTCTTCTTCGCAGATGAGAACGGCAAAGTCCATTACTTCAAGACTCAGTCAGACTTTGAACAGGGCATCGAGGATTTCGGCCTGCTCAAGGATACTGAGACAGAAGAAGAACAACAACAATAGACTGTTACACTGAGCTCCGGTCGAATGATCGGAGCTCAAGTTGATAAGGAGAGTATATGGTTTCTTTTGAATGCGACTACATAGCAGGCGCTCATCCGGAGATAATAAAGCGCCTTTCTGAAACGAATCTGGAAAGTCTGCCGGGCTACGGTATGGATCATTACACAGCCAGTGCGCAGCAAAAGATCCGCAAGGTGTGCGGTTGCCCCGATGCGCAGGTTGAACTGCTTGTGGGCGGCACACAGACGAACGCGGTAGTGATCTCAACCATGCTCAGAGACTGGGAAGGCGTCATCGCAGCAGACAGCGGGCATGTCAGTGTCCATGAGTCAGGTGCGATCGAATACTCCGGCCACAAAGTGCTTGCACTGCCGGGAAAAGACGGAAAGATAGAAGCTCCGGCGCTGAAAAGATTTCTGGAACGCTTCTACAGTGATGTCACACATGATCATATGGTGTTCCCGGGTATGGTCTACATTTCATATCCTACGGAACCGGGCACTCTGTACAGCAAGAGCGAGCTGGAAGCGATCTCGGAGGTCTGCCGCGAGTACAGCCTGCCGCTCTATCTGGACGGAGCCAGACTCGGATACGGACTGATGAGCAGAAGCTCGGATCTCACGATCCGGGATATAGCAAGGCTTACGAATGTTTTCTATATCGGCGGAACCAAGGTCGGCGCGCTGTGCGGAGAAGCCGTTGTCTTCACAAAAGGAAACAGGCCGGAGCATTTTATGACATCTGTCAAAAAACGCGGAGCGCTCCTGGCTAAGGGGAGACTTCTCGGAATACAGTTTGATACTCTTTTTACTGATGACCTGTATTTCCGCATCAGCCGGCACGCTATAGATATGGCTGAGAAGCTGAAGGATATCATACGCGAAAAAGGGTGGGAGCCATATATGGATTCTCCTACCAACCAGCAGCTGATACTGATGACAGAAAAAGAAATGGAGGCTCTCGGCAAAAAGGTCGTGTTTGACCGCTGGGGCATAAATGATGACGGACGGACTATCGTGCGTCTGGCGACAAGCTGGTCGACCGGAGAAGAAGATCTGGAGGTTCTAAGAGAAGTATGAGCGCAGAACAGGACCGCTATGATATCATTGTGATCGGCGGAGGAGCTTCGGGACTGATGTTCACAGCGTCTTTGTCTGTGAAGGACAGGAAAGGACTGCTCATTGAGAAGACAGGAAGCTTCGGCAGCAAGCTTCTCATGAGCGGAGGCGGACGCTGCAATATCACACATGGAGGAATGATCAGGGACTTTATCAGCGCGTATGGTGAAAGCGGCCCTGCTCTGAGAAAGTGCCTCTACAGGCACAGCAATATCGAACTGGCAGGATGGCTCGCAGAACGCGGGATCTCACTTGCTGACGAGAAAGGCCGGCTGGTGGATGTGTCTGAATTAAAGGATGCAGGAAGGGTCTTCCCGGCATCGATGAAAGCTTCGGATATCCTGAACCTGTTTCTCGAAGAATTGGCAGCCAATGGCTGGGAAATGAAAACTGAAACCGATGTATATAACCTACAGGCGCCGGAAACTGCCGGCAGTCCGTGGAAGGTAATGACTTCGCGCGGCTGCCTGCTGGCGGATCATGTCGTAGCGGCAGCAGGCGGGATCACTTTTCCTGAAACAGGCTCTGACGGGTCCCTCCTGGATATCGTCAGAGGACTTCAGATCGATGTTACAGAACCAAGATCCGCTCTGGCTCCGGTGTATGTCAGGGACTATCCGTACCAGGAACTCAGCGGGATCTCAATAGAAGATGTAGTTGTTACCGCCTTCAGCTCAGACGCTGCCTGTACCTGCAAGGGCAAAGCCTCAAGGATGAGAGGTGATCTGCTTTTTACTCACAGAGGATTTTCCGGACCGGTGATCCTCAATATCTCAGGTTATGCTGAGCCCGGGGAGATCCTGAGGATACAGTACGGCAGGGAACTGAGCGAACTGCCGAAACGCATGCAGAAGGCCCTGGAGGATCGCGCAAAGGGACCTTCAGGAGATATAAGGAGCAAGACTCTTGCTGCGCTGCTCGATCATGACGATTTTACAGTGATCTCGGCAGATAAGAACGGAATGGTCACCAGAGGAGGCATAAGTCTGGATGAAGTAGATCTGTCCTCTATGCAGATCAGCAGATTCCCCGGACTGTACGCGATAGGTGAGATCATTGATGCAGACGGAATAACCGGAGGCTATAATCTCCAGCTGTGCTGGTCTACAGCCCGCACCGCTGCTGATGCATTGTCGTAAGATGCAGTTGATATGTACTATAAACACAGAGTTGAGATAAAAGACGGAGATGCTCTGATCGTGGGGCATCTCTATATACCCGATGCAGATACCGGAAGAGAATGCGTTGTGATCAGCCATGAATTCGGTGTTGATCAGAACTGGGAGAGCAAATACGCCAGTGAGCTCGCCAGACGGTCTTACTATGTTTTCACCTATGATTTTCCGGGATCGGGCAATGGCTGCAGCGAAGGACGCGACACCCGGGATATGAGTGTGCTGACTGAGGTAGGAGACCTCAGAGCTGTAGTTGCATATCTTGAGAAGAGGCTCAGAGGAAGAGAGATCGTGCTGTGCGGCTTTTCTATGGGCGGGATGGTATCAGCGCTTGCGGCAGCTGAAATGAAAGACCGCATCAAGGGACTGATCCTGGTATACCCTGCATTCTCTGTATCCGATGATGCCAGAAAGGGAAAAGCTCTCGGCGGAAAATTCGATCCTCACAACATCCCTGAGGAATTCAGCACCAGAAAGCCGCCTGTTATCCTCGGAAGGAGATTCATTGAAGATGCGTTTGCCGCAGAAAACTGGCTGGACCGCATACCGGCATATACAGGCCCTGTTTTGCTGATCCACGGTGAGAGCGACAGAGTAGTTCCGATCATTTATTCTGAGATGGCAGCGAGTGTATATAAGCATGTCAGATTCATAAGGATACCTCATGCGGGACATATGTTCAGACCGCCATGGGTCAAGAATCAGGCGCTGCAGAAGATAATCGTTTACCTGAAGCAGCTGGATATGATCAGATGCAGTATTGATAGAAGCAGATAGAAAGGGAGGACAGAAATGGCAAGCGGAAGGATGGAATTCCATGCACTGACGATCATGACACACGCGAACTTTTCGTTTGTAATACCCAATGACGTCGAAATGGGGGAAGTAAAAGACCTGTCACACTACGACAGAGAGAGGAAGAATCTCATACTTCTCCACGGACTGACCGGAACAGACACTGACTGGCTCTATGGCGGAAATGCTCAGCTTATGGCGATCCAGTACAACCTGAATATCTTCATGCCCACAACAGGAAATACTTTTTATCTGAACAGAGGATATACAGGCGCTGAGTATGAAAAGTTCATAGCAGAGGAACTCCCGGAATATATCATGAAGACATTCAATGTTGAAATGACGAGAGAGAACACCATGATAGGCGGACTGTCTATGGGAGGCTACGGGGCGATCCATACTGCGCTCGACTATCCTGACAGATTCTCTGCCTGCATAGCTCTCTCATCAGCGCTGATCACTAACAGCATAGCTGCAGGAGGTGAGAACAAAGTCAACAGTGTCACACCTGTTCAGATGAGGCGGGACCTCTTCGGTGACCCGGCTTGTCTGAAAGGTTCAGATAAAGATCCTGAAGCTCAGTACATGAAACTCAAAAAGGAAGGCACCGATATTCCGCTTCTGTACATGGCTATCGGCACGGAGGATGACCTGCTTGAAAACAACCGCGAATTCAGGGATTTCCTTGTTAAAGAAGGTGCTGATCTGATCTATGAAGAGGGCCCCGGCATACATGACTGGTTCTTCTGGAATGAGTATCTTGATAAAGGTCTTGGCAAGGTTCTTTCGAAGCTGAAGTAATAGTCCGGCAAGAAGCAGTTTGCGGGAACAGAAAGCGTGAATCCGGCATGATAGATATAGATGATTTCTTTGTATTACTGACTGAGGTATGTGATGAGCTCCCTGACGATTTTTTCAGGGAACTGCATCAGGGTGTTGTGCTGTCTGAAGAGACGAAGATCTCACCGTATGCGAGAAATGACGATCTTGTAATACTTGGCGAATACCGCAGCGCAAGATACGGCAACCAGATAACTATATACTACGGCTCTTTTGACAGAAACTGGCATCACTGCAGCCGCGAGTTTATTAAAGACCGCCTGAGAGAGGTCGTAAGACATGAGTTCCGTCATCACATGGAAAACCTTTCAGGGATGCACGGAAGAGACTCCCTTGAACATGAAGACAAGGTCCAGCTCAGGAAATATCTGAGAAGGGACTGATCCGCAGACAATGAAGATAACGTTTAAATGAAAAAGGCTTTGCCTCCTTCCCGGGGTAAAGCCTTTTCTGATATCCGATATGCTGACCGCCTGATCATGCGATGCTCAGAACTTTGTAATCCTTTGCTTCGACAGCTTCCTTGAGAGCTGCGTCGGATACATCTCCGGAGAGTGTTACCAGCGCGGTACCGCTCTCGTGACTTACAGCAGCTTCCTGTACTCCGTCAAGAGCTTCGAGAGCCTTCTTAACAGCTGCTTCGCAGTGAGGGCACATCATTCCTTCGATATTCATTGTCTTCTGCATTAAACTATCCTCGCTTTCTTGTGATTCTTTATTATCAGGCCGGATGCTTTCATCTGATCCGGTCAGTGACAGCTTGTTTTCATCTGAGCGGCCGGTCCTGACTCTGTCGCCGGCATCAAAGAGGTTGAGCCTCAGGGCATTGGTGACGACGCAGAAACTTGAGAGACTCATAGCCGCCGCGCCGAGCATCGGATTGAGTGTCCATCCGAAAAGATTGATAAAAGCTCCTGCGGCGACCGGTATACATATCGCGTTATAGAAGAATGCCCAGAACAGATTCTCGTGGATGTTTCTGAGAGTCTTTCTTCCCAGCCTTATGGCCTTGACTGCATCTGAGAGTCTGCTGTTGACAAGCACGACATCAGCTGCATCGATCGCTACATCCGTACCTGCGCCGATCGCTATACCGACATTGGCTCTTGTGAGCGCCGGAGCATCATTGATACCATCACCGATCATTGCTGTGCGGCCCTGCTCCATCAGGCTGCGGACTGCTTCTTCCTTGCCGCCCGGCAGGACTTCTGCTATCACTTCATCCACACCGACCTCAGCTGCTATCGCTTCAGCTGTTGCTTTTCTGTCTCCTGTGATCATTACGGTCCTGATGCCCATTTCGCGAAGCTGCCTTATAGCTTCGACGCTGTCATCTCTGACCGAATCAGCCAGCGCAATTACGCCGAGCAGTCTGCCGCCTTTTTCGAAGAGTACAGGAGTCTTGCCTGCATTGGTAAATTCCTCTGTCTCCTTCATAAGTCTGACGACATCAGCTTCGGGAACATTGTTGCTGACCATGAACCCGGCATTTCCTCCGGCTATGCTGACTGCTTTAGAGCCGTCCCATGTAAAGGCTCTGACCCCGCCTCCCGGGACTTCCTCATAGTCGCTGATCCTCAGTGTCGTGCTGCCTATATGAGAAGATACGGCCTTGGCAAGAGGGTGCTCTGACCTTGACTCAACGGCGGCAGCTACATCGAGAAGCTCGTCTTTTGACACATTCCTGCAGGTAAACACATTGGTGACCTGCGGATCGCCGCCGGTTATAGTGCCTGTCTTGTCAAGAGCGGCTATTTCTATACGGCCTGTTTCCTCAAGCGAAGCGGCTGTCTTGAACAGGATGCCGTTTCTGGCACCGACTCCGCTGGCTACCATTATTGCCACAGGAGTAGCAAGACCGAGTGCGCACGGGCAGCTTATTACAAGTACTGATATAGCACGGGCCAGGGCAAAACCGGCGCCGCGGCCTGCGGCAAGCCATATGATAAGCGTTAAAACGGCGATACCGATAACGACAGGGACAAATATCCCCGAGACCCTGTCTGCGATCTTGGCGATAGGAGCCTTGGTTGCGGCGGCATCACTTACCATTCTGATTATCTGGGCAAGGGTCGTATCCTCACCGACTCTTTCCGCTTTGCAGCGGAGGAAGCCTGACTGATTGGAAGTAGCGGCAGAGACTTTATCGCCGGCCTGCTTGTCTACAGGTATGGATTCACCAGTCAGAGCAGCTTCATTGACAGCTGATGAGCCTTCGAGGACAATGCCGTCTACAGGTATGTTCTCGCCCGGCCGGACGATGAACTCGTCTCCGGCAGCTACGCTCGATACAGGCACCTCTGTCTCTATACCGTCCCTTATAACGACGGCTGTCTGAGGAGCCAGCTTCATAAGGCTCTTAAGAGCATCGGTAGTTTTACCCTTCGCTCTTGCTTCAAGCATCTTGCCTACAGTGATCAGCGTCAGTATCATGGCGGCTGATTCGAAGTAGAAGTCATGCATGTATGCCATCACTGCTTCGGCGTCACCTGCAAGCTGAGCACCTGTCATGGCAAAAAGCACATAAACGCTCCAGCAGAAAGAAGCCATGCTGCCCATCGCAACAAGAGTATCCATGTTAGGCGAGCGGTGTATGAGTCCGCGGAAACCGTTTATGAAAAATTTCTGGTTGATCACCATGACGATGGCCGCAAGTATCATCTGAACGAGTCCCATGGCTATGTGGTTTCCGTCGAAAAAAGCAGGAAGAGGGAAACCCCACATCAAGTGTCCCATAGAGAAGTACATGAGGACAATAAGAAATACAAGCGAAGACAGCAGCCTCTTTTTGAGGACCGGAGTCTCATGATCCTCAAGAGCTTCTTCTTCGGCTGACCAGGTGCTCCCGGAGGCGGCAGTGCTTCCGGGAGGAGCGGATTTAAGCCTTGCTCCGTAGCCGGCATCTGTCACGGCACGGATCACATCCTCAGGCGAAGCGGCTCCTTCAACACCCATTGAGTTGGTAAGGAGAGAGACTGCGCATGAATCTACCCCCGGCACGGCGGATACTGCTTTTTCCACTCGTGCCTGGCATGCCGCGCAGCTCATCCCTGTTACTGTATATTGTTCCATCCGTTTAAGCACCTCTGAATCATTTCATCATCTTCTGGAGAGTTGCTACAAGCTCCTCAACAACCTCGTCGTTGCCTTCTCTGATATCGTTCCTTACGCAGGTGCGTATATGGTTGGATAAGAGCACCTTGCAGAAACTGTTGAGTGCTGCATTGGCAGCGGAGGCCTGTGTCAGGATGTCAGGACAATAGGCGCCTTTTTCCACCATCGCCTTGATCCCGCGTATCTGGCCTTCGATACGGCTGAGCCGGTTGATCAGATCCTTATACTCTTCGGGACTGCGTTCTTTTCTTTTTTCGCTGCAGGAGCAGCATTCTTTTTCGTTTTGCATTGGAAACCTCTCTGTTTGCTCAAGATACCCTTAGGGGGTATTTCCTGCCGGTATTGTATACCCCATGAGGGTATATGTCAATAATCGTGCGGTGTTTTTTTTCAAAAGGGGAGACCGGCTTAAGCCGCAGATCCGCATCCCCGGACAGGGGATGTTTTTGCTTGTATTTATAAGGCTTTACAAATCTGTTTTGGTTGAACATGTGGTAAGTGCTATGATAAAATTGTATCAATAATATGCGGTAGAATGCATTGTAGAAGGATATACTTAACTTTTGATAAGAGGAGAGGAAAATTTATGGCTAAAGTAATGACTCGCGATGAGAAAATATTCAAGCTCGCCAAGATCATCACAGACCGTAAGGAAGTTCTTCTCGGCCTTGAGAAGGTATCCGTAGACTCCCCTGAATACTGGGGACTTGACTGCGGATATCAGTATGTGGTCAGAAGATACGGACAGAAGGTTGCTGATGACTGTCTTGACGTTGCTCTCAAGATGGGCAAGCGTAAACCGAGAACTTTCGCTGCCCTGAAGAAAATCAGCGGTTTTGAAGATGATTATCTCAAGCTTGTTATGGAAGCTCTGTGCCAGTTCAGCCTGGTAGAGTACAACAACGAGAATGAGGACGGAAAGAATCCACAGCACGAAACACGCTGGATCCTTGACCAGTTCGTACCGGGAAGTGCAGAGATCATGGTAATGAGAGATCAGATCATGCCGGAGACACCTCAGGCAGCTGACTTCTTTGAGCGTATGACATATCTTCCGCTCGCAGGCATCACCCAGATGGTAGCACCTGGCGGATCGGGTATCGGAATGCACGTAATCCCTGTAGAGAAGGCTATTCCTGCAGAGTCTGAGTCACTTGATATCGAGCACATTTCATACTGGCTCAAGAAATACGAAGGACAGATCGGCCTTGGCATCTGCTCCTGCCGTAAACAGCAGACTGTCCGCGGAGAAGGTTCCGGAGATATCATGCAGTACTGGTGCATGGGCCTGGGCGACTTCGCAGATTACTGCCGTGAGACAGGCATGGGATATGACATCACTTATGAAGAAGCGATCGAAGTCCTTGAGAAAGCAGAAGAGAAGGGCTATGTACATCAGGTCACCAATATCGACGGCAAGAACAAGATCTTTGCTATCTGTAACTGTGCCGTAGGTGTCTGCAATGCTCTTCGTACATCACAGCTTTTCAACACTCCTAACCTTTCTGCTTCCCCATACCGTTCTGAGGTCGATCCTGAGAAGTGCGTAGCCTGCGGAAAGTGCGTAGAGGTCTGCCCTGCAGGCGCTGTCAGACTCGGACAGAAGCTCTGCACCAAGAGCGGAGAGATCGAGTATCCTAAGCAGGAACTCCCGACCAACAACATCTGGCCTGAGGACAAGTGGAACTGGAATTACAAGAACGAAAACGGCGTCATCCAGACATGGCCTACAGGTACTGCTCCGTGCAAATCTGCATGTCCGCTCCATATAGCTATCCAGGGCTATATCGATATGGCCAGCAGAGGCGAATACAGAGCTGCTCTTGAACTGATCAAGAGAGACAACCCGTTCCCTGCAGTCTGCGGCGCTATCTGCCATAAGTACTGCGAGCTCGAGTGTACAAGAGGCTCCGTTGATGAAGCACTTGCTATCGATGATATCAAGGCATTCATCGCTGCCAAGGATCTCGAGGATGAGCACAAATACATTCCTCCGATGGTATCTACCACCAGAGAGCACTTTGACCAGAAGATCGCGATCATCGGATCCGGCCCTGCAGGACTGTCATGCGCATACTTCCTGGCTATCGAAGGTTACTATCCTGTAGTATTCGAGAAGCAGGAGATGCCTGGCGGAATGATGACACTCGGAATCCCTAACTTCAGACTTGACAAGAACGTTGTCAATGCTGAGATCGACATCCTCAAGGAGATGGGCGTTGAGATCAGATGCGGTGTAGAAGTAGGCAAGGACGTTACTATCCAGCAGCTCCGTGAAGAAGGCTTCAAGGGCTTTTTCGTAGGAACAGGACTCCAGAGCTGCGGCAAGCTGGGAATCCCTGGCGATGACGCAGAAGGAGTTATCGGCGGTGTCGACTATGTCAAGAACGTAACACTCGGCAAGGCTAAGAAACTCTCCGGCGATGTAGTAGTCATCGGCGGCGGAAATATCGGAGCAGACGTTGCGCGTACAGCTATCCGTCAGGGAGCTAAGAGCGTACATCTGTACTGCCTTGAGTCCTATGATGAGATGCCGATGGGCGAAGAGGATCAGGAATTCCTCAAGAACGAAGGCATTGTCATCCATGACGGATGGGGCCAGACAGAGGTCGTCACCAAGAGCGGCAAGGTCAGCGGCATCAAGTTCAGAAAGTGCGTTTCAGTCAAGAACGCAGAAGGCAGATTCGATCCTAAGTTCGACGACAATGAAACAACAGAGCAGGCTTGCTCAACTATCCTGTTCAGTATCGGACAGAAGCCTGACTACGGCACACTCTTCGAAGGAACTAAGGTCCAGCTCAGCCCAAGAGGCATGATCGTTGCAGATCCTGTCACACTGCAGACAGCAGAGCCTGATATCTTCGCAGGCGGCGACTCCGTAAGCGGACAGAAGTTCGTAGTAGACGCACTGGCAATGGGACGTGAAGGCGCTGTATCACTGCACAGATTCGTCAATGAAGGACAGCACCTGATGATCCACAGAAATACACGTCAGTTCGAGATGCTCAACAAGGATGACGTAGTACTTCCTCCGAATGAATTCAAGAAGCCTGCACGTCAGATCAGAGAGATTGACGAGAGCAAGAAGCTCACAATGGACTATGAGATCAAGCAGTTCAGTGAAGAGCAGATCAAGAAGGAAGCTGAGAGATGCCTCAAGTGCGGACGCAGCGTAGTTGATACTAACAAGTGCATCGGCTGCGGAATGTGCACAGTACAGTGTAAGTTCGACGCTATCCATCTCTTCCGTCTGCCTGATGGAGACAAATACTCCAACATGATCCCTGCAGAGCAGAAGTTCATCGGTATCGGCAAGTACATGCCAAGCCGTGTAGCAGGCATTATCAAGAAAAAGGTTTCAGGCAAGTAATAAGGGTATCGTAGACTTATGCATGAACTAGGACTTGTTAATTATGTAGTTGAACAGGTAAGCAAGATCGCTGAGGAGCAGAACATCAGGAAGATCAGTTCCGTAACACTCCAGTTCGGCGAGGTATCGGGGATTGTACCCTCATACCTCCACGATTACTGGCTGTGGTACACTAAGAAATTCCCGATGTTCGAAGGCTCCAGGCTCAAGACCGAAGAGATCCCGGCTGTCACATGGTGTGACGACTGCAGGATCACTTACTCCACCGTCAAGTACGGAAAGATTTGTCCTCACTGCGGCAGCGGCAAGACATGGCTGCTCCGCGGCAATGAGATGATGATCAAGGAGATAGAGGTCGAAGATGCGGATATGCCGGAAGGAACAGGCGGAGAGATCACCGCTTCCGGTGAGTATAAGCCTCAGTGATGAATGTTTTGATACAGGAGGTTCAAATGACCAATCAGGAAATGAGAAACATTAAGGAATCGCTCGGCGTTGAGATGTTCAAGATGAACTACAAAGCCGGAATCAGACTCCCTCACCTCGAAGCCTTTTTTGCAGGCGACGACGGAGCCCTTGATGACAAGGAAAAAGCCAGACTTGAGAAGGTGCTCGAATACGAAGTCAGGAAGAGCAAAAAGTAACAGAGTTTCAGGCAAGGAGGGATATTCAATGAAAGAATACAGTAAGGAAGAACAACTCCGCATTTACAGCGGTATCTCAGCAGACATGATCGGTGAAGTTAAGAGGCAGCTCAGATGCAAGCTGAACGGCGAGCAGGGCAAGGCTGTCGCAGACGTTGTTGCAAAACTCTGGTAAATTCCTCCGGAATAATACCGTGTAAAGACGACAGCATTAACTGATTGATTACAGGAGGTATGGGTTTGAAAGACCTGAAACATTTGATTTACTTCGAAGACCTGCTGCAGGAGGCCAACAATGATCTGATCAGACAGGCCCAGAATGAAGGAATGAAGTGCATCGGATACATGTGTGAGAATGTTCCTGAACCGCTTCTCAACCTTCCGGGATGCTTCTCGGCAAGACTCCGCGCACCAAGAACAGGTTCTATCGATGTAGGAACATATTACCTGACAAGCTTCCTCTGCGAATATTCAAGAGCCATCCTTGAAAGGGCTCTTGAAGGAGGATTCAATTTCCTCGATGCAATGATCACACCGGACGGATGCACTATGCTCAACAGATGTGTTGAGAATATGGAGCTTCTTAACGCAGCAGGCAAGGACAAGGAAGGATTCTTCTGGGATTATATGGAGATCCCTATGAAGGCTGACTACAATGGCCTTGACCTCTATGTGCTTCAGTGCAAAAACCACATTCTGAAGCCGCTCGCTGAGAACTACGGCATCGATGTAAGCGACGAAGCTATCCGCAAGGCAGTAGCTGAGCACAATCACATCTGTGAGCTTATCAGAGCGATCGGTGATTTCCGCAAGCTCGATAATCCTACGATAACAGGATATGAGTTCAATGTGCTTTGCCTGGCAAGCTACGTAGCTCCGAAGCACCTGATCGCCGGCAAACTCGAGGAGACACTGGAAGAGCTCAAGACAAGAGAACCTGATCCGAAGCCTTGGTTCAAAGCAAGAGTACTCGTAGTAGGATCAGAAGTCGATGATACGGATTTCATCAAGCTTGTTGAGGACAGCGGCGCGTTCGTATGCGCTGACAGATTCTGCTATGGCTCACTCCCGGGCAGAGATCCTATCGAACTCAATGACGAAGAGGATGCTCTTACCCAGATATGCAGACAGTACATGTACAGAGGCGAGTGCCCTCGTTACATGAATACTGAAAAAATGGATGGAAGACGTGAATATGTCGACAGGATGGCTAAGGAGTACAAGGCAGACGGTATCATCTATCAGCAGATGAAGTTCTGTGATCCGTGGGCATATGAAAAGATGATGGGATCACATATCCTCAGATCCAGATACGGTCATCCGGTGCTTTCGGTCGACCGTCCATATGCAATTGGTTCCTCCGGACAGATGCGTACCCGTGTACAGGCGTTCATGGAGAGTATTGACATCAAGAAGATCCAGAAGGAGGGCAACTAATGGCAGTTAAGAAATTCAACAAAATGGTCAACCCTGAAAAGATCAAGGGTGATACCAGATACGGCGATCTGTACAAGCCTCATGGCAAGGTAAGAAATCGCCGTGAATGGCGAGGCGTCAAGGACACCCTCTATGATTATTACAGATGGCTGGGTATCATGATGACACTCGGTAAATTCGTAGCAGTTCCTCGTAACGTCAAGGCTATGTTCAGATACCGCTGGATGGCCAACTATCTGGCAGTACCTATGATGGTAGACAGATTTACACAGGGACTGAGAGGCGAGTATCTCAGAATGGCTCACGAAGAGCAGGATCTTATCATCATCGACGTAGCCAAGCTGCTCGGAAACCTCTTCCGCGGCGACCGCAGGATCGGCAACGATGAAGAGTTCTCCAAGATCAATGTTCTTGTAGACGAGAATGAGATGACAGCAGTCATGATGGGATTCCCTAATCTCAAGTCAACAAGCCGTGAAACTCCTTCGACCTACGTTTCCGTACTGCTCAACCAGCACGCTGCCGAGCACTATATCGACGTAGCTCAGGAATTCGGTCTTGCAGGCGATGTCTGCCCGATGCCTGAGGCAGAGGCCGGCGTTTCTATCGATGATGACGCTCCGATCCTCGGTGCATGCGCGATCCAGTGCAACACGACTTGTGACGGATCGCTTCTCGGCAACGGAGTTATCTCCGAGAGACTTGAGAAGGAAGACGGCATTCCTGTATTCCAGCTGCCGGCTCCGCTTCGTCACAAAGAAGAAGATGTACAGGACTACGCAGCTGAAGAGATCCGCAGAGCGATCAGGTTCATCGAAGAGCATACCGGTCACAAGTGGGACTGGGATTACTACTTCGAATGCGCGCGCCGCGTAAACATTGCGACAAGATGCCGTAATGAGTGGCTCGATATGAACAAGACAGATTATCCTCAGATTTTCGGCGGCAATCTTGCTCTTTACACAGAGACCAACTACATGGCTATCTGCGGCAAGGTTCCTGAATTCGAGAAATGCGACAAAAAGCTCATGAAGCTGGCAGAGAAAGCTTATAAGAAGCGCAAGATGGCAGCACCTGAGTATCGCCACAGAGCGATCGTATGGGGTGTTCAGTCTCACTTCTATATGGACTTCCTCGTATGGCTGCTCAATTGCTGGGGAATCGTTCCTCTGACAGACATGCTGTCATGCATCAACACAGAGATGATCGCTGAGACAGATACACCTGAAAACAGAGAGCAGGCATATTATGATATGGCTATGCTGACAGAAGAGATGATCATGCGTAACCGTACGCACGGCGGATACAAGGTGCTTCTCGATGATCTCTTCGAATTCGTCGAAGAATTCAATGCCGATATGATCATCCTCTGGGAGCACATCACATGTAAGGCTCTGGATGGTATGCACGGACTGTTCGAGGATAAGGCAAGAGAACGCGGCATTCCTCTGATCTGGGTAGATCATCAGCTCTTCGACCCTCGTGTCATCTCAAGACAGGGTGTTAGAGACCAGGTCAATCAGTATATGAGAACAGTTATGCAGGAGGAGCCTCTTGATCCTACTCTCGAGGTTCTCGATGACGAGAATTCCTGGTAAAATATGTCAATAGGAACGGTCACTTCCGGCGCGTTCTGTGAGAATTGTGGAGGCTTATCTGACATGAAAGAAAGAATCAAGAAAAAACGCAAAAGACGCATGAGAAGAAAGGCTTTCAGGCTTCTTCTGAACCTTTTTCTCATCGTATCCGGTCTGTTTGTAGTAACATTCACTGTTTACTTCTTCAACCTGGATATGAAGCTGACTTCAATGATCGAGCCGTTCCTGCTCAAACACTATGACAGGATCGAGAGAAATCAGCATCTCTAGTTATTGAACAGAATTTACAGGCGGCGGAGAGTATTGCTCTTTGCCGCTTTTTCTGTACTGAAGCTGTGACTGACATATCACATGGTATAATAAGATAACGAAATGACATTTCCGGGCTGAGATCCAATGGACAACAAGAATCATGAAAGAACTATTCGAAGAATACCCTTATCTGGAGGGTGAAAATCTGATACTCAGAAAGCTGAATATGTCAGACGCTGATGCTCTGGCAGAACTTACATCCAGAAAAAAAGTGTATGAGACCCTCCCGACTTTTCTGTATGAACTGAAGTACCCTGATAAACGCAAGGCCATAGCCCTTATGGACGCAGAATGTTTCGATACCTGCCTGTCCGTACTCCTCGGAGTTTTTATGAAAGAAAAACCAGAGCAGCTTATTGGTATCGCAGAGATCTACAACTACGTGGCAAAAAAGAAAAAGGCATCGATTGGCTACAGGATACACGATGCGTACTGGGGACAGGGATTTGCTACGGAAGTCGTTTTTCTGCTCAGATCATATCTGACAGAAAGTCTATACCTCGATACAGTTACGGCCCATGTTCTCAAAAGCAATAAGGCTTCAGCAAGAGTGCTGATCAAGACGGGATTCGTGGATAAGTATCCTGATCTGTATGAGGACTGGGGTTTCAGCGAGCTGATGCTGACTGACAAGTACTCATTCAAGAGTAGCTGGAATATCGATGATGACGAAACGATCAAGCTGCCTGATGTCCGGATAGAGCAGTTTGTAATGGCATACAGAGTCGATCAGGACAGGATCAGAGCCATGCTGCCGACGGGTTACACTTCCCTCCGCCCGGTCCTGAGGATCAATTCGGAGATCCGTGATGAGAAAGTCCTGTATCTTGAATTCAACACGCCGGTGGAGTCAGACGGAAGAAGGGGATGGATCAATATAGATAAATGGAAGAGCACTTATGATGATATAAGCTATTCCAGAGAAGGAAACACTGTTACTGTACGGGCTCCTTTTCTCACACTGAAGTATACCGGTACCGGAATACAGGGAGGATGTCCGTCTGAAAAAGATAATGAAGGGTGTTATTATCCGGGAAATGATCTGGAATTCATCCCTGCTGAAAAGATTGATCAGTATAAGGAGTTCTGCGACTGTGAGTTTGCATGGAGCTTTCATGAAGGAGATGCACATGGAAAAAGCGAGGGCAGGACAATTCCGGCAGAGTTCACACCACAGAAGAAAAACTATGCTGAATGCAGCTTCACTGCAGAAAACGCAGCAGCGATAAGCTGCGAACAGGTTCTTGGCTCTTACATAGTACGGTTTACTCGTTTTCTTAAAAAAATTTAGAAAAAATATAATTCCTACCTTGACAATAGGAAATACAGGTGCTATTATAATGGTGCAAGGAGTTAGAAACTTCTAACCCAAGCGCATTATCAAGGTAATACTTGCCGTCAGACAGGCGGCAGTTACTACACCATAATACTTTCATCCCTCTTACAATATCTACATCAAAAGACGCCGGCGATCCCGGCGTCTTTTGATTTCCGGAAAAATGAAGTGCTGGAAAAAGATGTATTCCGTGTTTATAATATCGATATGGACCTGAAGACTTTTTTTGAAGAAAACCAAAAACTTGCCGTTGCTTTTTCGGGAGGAGTAGACTCCGCTCTTCTATTGTATGCGGCTGCCGGAGCCGGCATCGATGTCAGGGCATATTATGTCAGGTCCCAGTTTCAGCCGGATTTTGAACTGTCTGACGCCCGGGAAACCGCTGCGTATATCGGAGCGGATCTGACTGTTATAGTGGCAGATGTGCTCTCTGATGAAATCATACGCGCCAATCCTGCGGACCGGTGCTATTACTGCAAGCAGCGGATCATGCGGTGCATTACAGAGCAGGCTGCAGCGGACGGCTATGATCTGATCGTGGACGGAACCAATGCCTCAGACGATACCGGAGACAGACCCGGCTATCGCGCACTGACGGAACTAGGTATCCGGTCCCCTCTGAAAGAGTGCGGCATCACCAAAGCAGAGATACGTCAGATGGCTAGAGAGGCAGGCCTGGCTGTATGGGACAAGCCCGCTTATGCCTGCCTGGCGACCAGAATACCTCACGGGGAAGAGATCACTCAGGAGAAACTGAGCAAGACAGAAAATGCGGAGAGGATACTGCGCGATATGGGTTTTGCAGACCTCAGGGTCAGGATGCGCGGAGACGGCGCGCTGATCCAGGTAAGAGCAGACCAGTATGAAAGAGCATATGCAAATCTCAGTGAGATAACAGACGCTCTCGCGCCTATGTACAGCGAGGTGATTCTGGATGACAAGATAAAGAGGTAAAGATCAGCGAAGGACCGGATAGGGAGCAAGGATTATGGAAACAGCCGGAAAAGACAGAGTCTGTGAACTGAAATGCAATATAGATGATATGACAGGTGAGGAGATTTCCTATGCTGCGCAGAAAATAATGGCTGCGGGCGCCAGGGATGTCACAGTCACACCGGCCATCATGAAGAAGGGCAGATCTGCTTCTGTCTTAACAGTGATGTGTTCAGATGACGAAGAAGAAAAAGAGCGATTCATCAGACTTCTGTTCAGGTACACTTCTACGATCGGGATCAGGGAAGTGATATCAGAGAGATATGTTCTTGACAGAGAGATCCGAACCGCAGATACACCTTACGGAAAAGTCAGGTATAAACACGTAACCGGATTCGGAACTGACAGGATCAAGGCCGAATACGATGACCTCGCCGATCTTGCGGACAGCAGGGACTGCAGTATTTCTGAGGCAAGGAAACTCGTGATGCCTTATCTGCTCGGAGACCTGAGGCAGCAAGAACAGAAGTAAAACAGAAAAAAGAGATATTAAATGATATCCCGGGATCAGTCAGTCCCGGGATGTTTTTTTGATCACAGCTGCTGCGGCAGCAGCCAGGCACAGGCTGCAGACTGCCCAGACAGAACCGATCGTGACAGCAGCGTCAGAGAAAACTGATTCCTGCATCACATTGACCAGATTGTCTTTCCGAGGGTCAAGGATCCACAGATCGTTGTCAAAGAAGACATGGTGGAACTTGGTGAACAGGAAAGTGAAGTCGTGCATTCCCACAATGATCAGGAAGAGGGCGAATATGATAAAAGCAGCCAGTGCTTTCAGATATCCCTTCGAGGTGACTCTGGCAAAGGCCGGCCATATAAGGGCGGAGCCGTTTTCGCGTCCATGTACCCGCTCGATCCTTTTCTGAACTGAGAACCAGACTGCGATCAGGAGGGCTGCTGCAGCAAGGACTGCAATAATACGAAACTTCACTGCACCCAGAAAGATGTTTCTGCAGTCTGCCAGATGCTGCTTCTCACGCTCTGTAAAAAACGGCGCGGTGACACCGTCGATTGTCGCCTCGGTATCGTCAAGAGTGTCGATATGCCCTATGCAGTATTCGAGCATCTGCTCTGTGATATATACCGCGTCATCGAGAGACATCTCGCCGGTCACATACTGCGGTGTGTCATATTTTGCGTATTCCTTTCGCCACCAGCCGGGAATCCAGTAACACAGAGCCTCTGTAGCCGTTATGAGGATCACGACAAGTATGAGGATCCCTGCGATGAATGCAGCGATCCTCTCATTGATTCTGTCTTTTCCGCTGCTTAATGCGTCCATTTTTTCTATTACACTGTCCTTTGCAGTAGTCCCGGAAAACTTCCGGGATGATTAACGATTATATTCCCCGGAACACGCAGCGGTCAAGAAATACAGACAAAGGAAGGGGTATTATACGAAATAAAATACACTTTAGCACTTTAAAGTGTAACAAAATGGTGGTAGAATAACAGAGCTATTGCAGTTCAGATATTTCTATTACAACAGAGGCACAGGATCAATGATCACAGACACCGAAAAAAAGAATCTGCAGCAATTCTACAGAGCGATCCTCTCGCTTAAAGACGAAGAGGAATGCAGGAAATTCTTTGATGATGTTGCCACCATCAAAGAAGCGCTTGACATGTCCGCGAGACTTGAAGTCGCCAGAATGCTTGATGAAGGCACAGTGTTCAGCGAGATCAGCCGGGAGACGGGTGCAAGTTCCGCGACAATAAGCCGTGTCAACAAATGTCTCACGTATGGAGAAGGCGGTTACCGGACTGTACTGGAACGCATTAACAAAAAAAGAAAAAAGAAGAAAAACGATTAAAGCAGCATCTGTTCTGTTGTATATGCAGACAAAATGAACGACAAAGCGCCGGATTCATGGCGGATTCCGGCGCATTTTTGATTGCCGTATGATAATGAAATAAAACAGTCTTTCTGTTATGATTGGGTGTACTATCCTTCGTATTTGAAGCAGTCCATGAATCTGAGTTTGAAGAGATTCTTCTCATGCAGGTAGTCAATACGCTTCTTGGTCTCGGGGTCGTCGATCTCGCCGGTGCGGATGTATCTGTCAAGGACTTCATAAGTGAATCCGAGCTTATCTTCATCTGTCATACCTGAGAGACCGTCGCTAGGCACTTTTTCGATGAGAACGGATGGCAGGCCAAGTACACGGCCTATCGCTCTTATCTCTGCAGTTGTAAAACAGGACATCGGGCTGAAGTCACCGACCGAATCACCGTATCTGGTTGAATAGCCAACCCAGTCTTCCGAAAGATTGCATGTGTTGACGACTCTGCCGTTTCTGCTCTGACCTACAGCATAGAGTGTGGACATACGAAGACGCGGCGGAAGATTAATGATCGAATCTTTGCTGAGCTCGATACCGGCCTCTCTGATCTGTTCAGTGAGGGCATCGAATGCTCCGCCGATGTTGACAGT
>ONHU01000027.1:0-1452 GCA_900317675.1 uncultured Eubacteriales bacterium | reverse complement strand
CCGCTAATACCGACAATGGCATTACAGCCCGGGCCGTTTTTTTCAAACCATTCACGGATCCAGGCGACAGTTGCCTTTGTAGCTTTTTCAGCATCAAAACCCATATGATACCTCCGTTTTCTGTTAATCTTACAGGTATGTCATAATCAATAGGATTATAACACAGAGGAGACGTGTGATATACTATTTTAGAATGAAAACATGACTGAGCATGGCGCGCCATGCCGTCATCTCAGAGAAGGAGAATACAATGAAACCTTTTTATGTAAAAGATCTTAAGCCAGATGAAGGCGGCAGACTTGAAGACCGGTATCTGGTCAGGAACGCAGACATCCGCGATGGAAATAACGGCAAAAGACATCTCTACATGACACTTGCAGACGCTACAGGAGAGGTACAGGCAGTCAAATGGTCGCTGACGGGCGACGAGCTGGCATCCTACAGCAAGATCCGTGCAGGAATGATCATCACCGTTTCAGGCAGGTGCAAAGAGTATCAGGGAAAAAATCAGCTTGTGCTGGACAGCATCAGGGGACGCGCCAGAGAAGAAACGATAGACAGGTCTGATTTTTTCAAAGCAGCTCCGGAATCCCCTGAAGCCATGTATGAGTATATCCTGAGCAGGATCAATGCTTTTGAAGATGAGGATTTAAAGCGCCTGTGCCTGAGTTTCTATGAAGATGAAAAAGACAGACTTATGTTCTGGCCTGCAGCTATGAGCAACCATCACGCCGAATACGCAGGGCTGCTTTACCATGTCAAGAGAATGATGATGATGGGAGAGCGCGCATGCGAGGTGTATACGAATCTTAACAGAGATCTCCTGCTCGCCGGCGTTGCGCTTCATGACATTGAGAAACTCAATGAGCTCAATTCCGATGGCTCGCCGGCGTTGCGCTTCATGACATTGAGAAACTCAATGAGCTCAATTCCGATGCGAATGGAGTCGTGCCGGAATACACATTCGAAGGCAAGATGCTAGGACACCTTGTGATGGGAGCCGCATCTCTGGGAGAGAGGTGCAGGGAACTCGGCATAGACGAAGAGAGGACTGTGATGATGCAGCATATGGCAATTTCTCATCATTATGAACCGGAATACGGCAGTCCTAAGAAGCCTCTTTTCCCGGAAGCCGAGATGCTCCATTACCTTGATATGACTGATGCCAAAATGTTCGATATGGAGGACGCCATAAGAAACGTTGAGCCGGGCGGCTTCAGCGATAAAGTCTTCACTCTCGACAACAGAAAGATCTACCGCAGAACATTCTGATCACTGATACATAAATGCAGAAAGAAGGAACGCTTACCAAGATCATCTTCAATAATGCCGGAAACGGATATACGGTCGGGGTCCTCGATACAGATGAGGGCGCGATCAGGATAGCAGGAAACATCGCAGACCCAAAAGAGGGCACAAAGTACAGCCTGGAGGGAAAGTTCCGCATCCATC
>ONHU01000061.1 GCA_900317675.1 uncultured Eubacteriales bacterium | reverse complement strand
GTCCTGCTCTGATCCTTCTGTAAGCAATTGGAATCAACTCATAAAAGATGCAGCAATGCCCTTACAGGTATTGCTGCATCTTTTATATATACTGTTTTCTGTTAATCATCAAAGCCCTTGAATACCGGCTCGCCTGTGTATATGAGAGGCTCTTCTTCGCCTCTCAGCACGCGGAGGGCGCCGGCAGCCATCGCTTCATGCTCGACCTCGCCGGGATAGAAGCTGACCGGCGCGATCCACTCGCACCGCGAGCGGATCTTCTGCTGCAGATCAGCAAAACGCAGCAGACCTCCGCCGCAGACGATCCCGTCTACCTCACCGGAAAGAACTGCCGCCATCCCGCCAATCGATTTGCAGATGTTATAGATCATAGCATCCCATACTCTGACTGCTTTCGGATCGCCGGCTTCCACCATCTCATGGATCACATCGGAATTTGAAGTGCCGAAATAGCCCGTCAGCCCTGCGTTTCTCGTCAGCACCTCTCTGGCTGCTCTGAGAGACCCGTCAAAGCTCCCGAAATCCGCATCTTCGATCCCGATCCTGCTCTTGTGCTCATTATCAAAGAAATAGTCGATCACTGCGCTGACAGGAAGAGCGCCGGTACGCGTTGGTGTGAACGGCCCTTCTCCCGCGGCATTATTGGTGGCATCGATCATCCTGCCGTGATCGTGCGCAGATACAGTCATGCCCCCGTCAATGTGACAGACGATATAATTGCCGTCCTCATATCTGACGTTGTTTCTGCGGCAGTGCATCCTGACGGTTCCCTTTATATTGAGGGCATGCGTGCTCGATGTCCTGTATATACCGGGCACACCAGTGATCCTTGCGAGATCACAGAACTCGTCTGTCTTGGGACTGTCGACCATAAACACTCTGCCGCCGTATTCGCTCTGAATCCTTGCAGCAAGAGGCAGACCAAGATTGGCCGGATGATCTACACCCGAAACAGCATTTACATTGTCGTGGATCAGCAGATCATTGGCTTCGTATGTACCTCCCGAGCACGGCATGCTTGCGCCGCCGCGTCCGACGACAGCATCCAGGCCGCTGAGATCTATGCCGTTTTTATCAAGGAATTCCTTGATCAGTTCCAGTCTGTATTCGATCTGATTTTCTGTTTTCCCGAGTTCTGCAAGCACAGGAGCGTCGTGAAACACGCTGGTTTCAAACAGCTTCTCTTCATCTTCAAAATACGCAAGCTTCGTTGATGTTGAGCCCGGATTGATAACGAATATTTTATAGCTCATCTGTTTGCTTCCCCAATCTGTCAGCTACATGCAAAAGCCAGCTCGCGTTAGTGACAAGCTGCTCTCTGGTCAGCCTGCCGTCCTTGAGTCCGGCCAGGATCTCTCTGAGATCCTTCCTGCAACCCGGCATGAAGAGACTGTGTCCTGATTCTGCCACCAGAGCCGCATCAGGCATCCCGTATTTTGAATCCTTGTAAAGCAGGAAATCTCCGCCGACCACCCAGTCAGTCATGACAAGTCCGTCAAAGCCGAATTCATCACGCAGCACGGCAGTTACAAGGCCTCTGCTCTCGGAAGTATGTGTTCCGTTGATCAGATTATAGGATGTCATAAGCGCCATCGGATCGGATTCTCTGATGCATATCTCAAATCCTCTCAGATAGATCTCCCGGAGAGCTCTCTCGCTGACTGAGCTGTTGTTGCCGTAGCGGTTGGTCTCCTGATTGTTGGCTGCGTAATGCTTGATCGTCACTCCGCATCCCGGATGTGACTGGACACCCTGCGTGATAGCAGCAGCCATCATGCCGCTGACCAGCGGATCCTCTGAAAAGTACTCGAAATTCCGTCCGCACAGAACGCTTCTGTGAATGTTGAGCGCCGGAGCGAGCCACAGATCGACTCCGAATTCTCTCATCTCAGAGCCGACAATGTCGCCGCACATACGCACAAAATCCATGTCGAAACTCTGAGCGAGCGCCGTCGCGATAGGGATCGCCGTAGCATACTGTTCGAAGATCTCCGCTCCCTTCTTAGGAGAGCCTGCTCTGATCATAAGGCGCTTTGCCAGTTTCGGCATCAGCTCTATCATGCCTTCAGGGATCGAAGAGCCGATCGCATGCTTGCCTTTCCTGTCTACATAGTATTTTGCGGCTACTCTCACGCCTGCCGGTCCGTCAGCCATCGTGATCCTGCTTATTCCCCTGTCTTCATAGAGTCTGCAGCTCTCGCCTGCAGCGCCCGGAACCGTCGTGCCGGCGTCACCGATCACACCTGCGATGCTGCCTTTCGGATCAAATGCTCCGGTATTGAGATATGCGAGATCCTGGTCCTCAAGATCCTCAAGTCTCGGGTCAGGATCAGGTACATTCGTCCCGTATGTGACGATCTGAGTCTGCATATCTTCGATATCGAATTTGTATACCGGTAAATTTTCTATGTCAAACGAAAATCCGCTTTCGTTCTTAGCGTCTTCAAACGGTGTGCTGCCGAGGAGATTGCTTACCTGCCTTATTTCGAACTCTTCCTCAAGCTCAAATACTGCTGCCGGCTCGACATTCCCGCTGTCAGGACCTGTGAGGATCACATATTTTCCGGCTTCGAGAACATAGCAGGCCTTGCTCTCATCATAGCTTGCAAGGTCTTCTGCTGTGAATCTGACGCAGACCGTCTGTTCTTCTCCAGCGGCGAGCTCCTTAGTCTTGGCAAATCCCGCCAGCCTCTTGACCTCTTTGTCAAGCCTTCCCTGCGGACATGACGCGTAGACCTGCACCGTCTCCCGGCCCGCGAAGCTCCCGGTGTTTCTGACATTTACGCTGACGCTGAACTCTCCCCAGGTGCAGCTCACATTCCGGGTCTCAAGTTCAAAATCCGTATAACCCAGTCCATATCCGAACGGGAAAAGCGGTCTGACGCCTGCCATGTCAAAATAACGGTATCCGACATAGATCCCTTCTCTGTATTCCGTATCGTCTCTCAGCGCAAAATCGCCCAGAGAACTGTAATCTTCGATGCGCGCCCAGGTAGTAGCCAGCTTGCCTGAAGGATATGCTTTTCCCAGCAGTATATCCGCCAAAGCGCTCCCGGTCTCGACTCCGAGCTGTGAGAGAACGAGGATATTTCCTACGCTCATTACCGGCGACAGATCGACCGGTCCGCCTGCATTGATGACCAGCATGAACTTTTCATATTTTTCATCAAGGGCCAGGATGTCCTTCACCTCGCTGTCTGTAAGCATGAAATCGCCCTTTTCAGCCAGTCTGTCGTTTCCTTCGCCTGATATCCTCGATACGACATAGATCGCCGCGTCAGCGTTAAATTTGAGCGGTATATCATACTCCGGCTCCTTCATGACAGCACCCATCGAAGCAGCGATGACGCTGAGTTTCTGTTCTTTCGCCTTCTTTCTGATGCCTGCAATGAATTCTTCTCTGGCTTCCTCTCTGAAGCTGCCGTATATGGTCGACCAGTCCATATTGAAAAGCTCAAATCCTGCGTTTCTCAGGCCCTTTTCTATATTGTCGAAATATCTGGAGTTGACCTCTCCTGAACCTGTTCCGCCCTTGACTGTGTACCTTACACCGCTTCCGACTGCCTCGATCCGGCACGGACCGTCCAGCGGAAAAGCTCCGTTCCTTTTGAGCAGTACTGTGCATCCCGGGAGATACTGTCTGAGTCTGCTGAGATGTTCTTTCTCATATCCGTTCATATCAGGTCCTCCGTTCTAGAAAATGAAATGCCCTCTTTCATCAAAGTAAAGATCTTCATACGCGGAACTTTCCGAGGCATATGATTTAACTGCGGCAATCACCAGGTCTACCAGATACCAGATCCCCATTCCTCCGAATGTCATCAGTTTCAGGAGACCGAGTCCTACCTGTCCGCGGCAGAATCTGTCGACTCCATAGATGCCGAGCACGAATGACAGGATCCAGGTGTAAATATGCTTGTTGATCTTTCTCGCATAGCGGATCTCTTCACCGCCGTCATAATCCTGAGAGTAATCATCGTACTCGTTGGAATAGTCATCGTAATCGATGCCGGAGTCATCGCTCATGCCTCCGCTCTCGACTTCCCATTCCATATTCTCTATATCGACATCAATCGTATCCTCGCTTTTGTCGTCCGGTGCCGGCTGCTCTGCTGTCGGCGGCACGTCCCTGATCTCAGGAAATGCAACCTTCTGCTGTTCCTGTTCTACAGCTATAGCCATATTGTGTATCTCCTTCCCGCAATGTTTTTCTGTAACAATTGTATACCATTCCTCCCTCACATGACAATTAATTCAACTGAACTTTGCTTTTTCATGCTGCAGGATCTGCATTCTCAGCAGCCTTCCCATGCTGCGCAGAGGGCTCTGCGGCAGCCGGTACTTAGCGACTGGCGAGCAGCTTGTATACAGTAACAGTCTGCTGCGAAGGCAGAGCTTAGTACCGCTGCGTCCGCCGCAGCGAGGCGGGAGCCGTACCTCTGCGCAGCTTGGGCAGGCCGCTGAGGCGACAGACCTTGATCATAGAAAATGGCGGCATTAAGGACATCCGGGGAATAAATACTTGTTCTGATCAGCTTGTTTGGATATAATTACCGGGTTATGAGCGAAATAATCATCGATTCATTACTGGATACAATAAAAGACACCGTGACGCTGATCCCTTTCCTCTTCATCACCTACCTTGCGATGGAGTGGCTTGAGCGCAAGACGGAGGATCAGTCTGTCGCTCTGCTTTCGCGTATCGGAAAATCGGGCCCGGTCATCGGTTCTGCTGTCGGCATCATACCGCAGTGCGGTTTCTCAGCCGCCGCTGCCAGCCTCTACTCCGGCGGTGTCATAAGCGTAGGCACACTTCTTGCAGTGTTCCTCTCGACTTCTGATGAGATGGTCCCTATATTCATCTCTTCCTCAGTGAGCACAGGCACCATAGGAAAACTTCTGCTGACAAAATTCATAATCGCGCTGATCACAGGCGTCGCTGCCGATATGACTGTAAGGCTCATCAACTACACTTTCAGGACGCAGAAACACATCCACGATCTGTGCGAGCAGGATGAATGCGGCTGCGAGGATGAAGATGGCGGTATCGTCCATTCTGCTTTCATCCACACCATGAAGATCACAGTATTCATCTTCCTGATCTCCCTGGTGATCAGTCTGCTTGTCGGATTCATTGGCAAAAATGCTCTGGCAGGCTTCATGACCGGCATACCAGTGCTTGGAGTCTTCCTTTCAGCTCTCATAGGACTGATTCCTAACTGCGCTGCATCCGTCATCATCACTCAGCTCTATCTCGAAGGGCTTCTCACACCGGGCCAGATGATGGCAGGACTGCTGGTAGGAGCAGGCGTTGGTGTGATCGTACTGATCAGGACCAACAGGCATATGTCAGAGAATCTGAGAGTAATATCAGTTCTGTATCTGACAGGCGCCGCATGGGGCATCCTGATAGATCTTATGGGCATCACATTCTGACAAAACATATCATGATACAGATACGAAAAAGCCGCGGTCTTCTCAAACCGCGGCTTTAGCTTTTGTCTTCAATGCTGTATAAAGCAGATCCGGTTATTATTCTGTGATCTCATCGACAGCTTCTTCAACTTCCTCTGCTGCTTCCTCAGCCTTTCCTTCAGCTGCTTCTGCCTTTTCCTTGAGTTCTGTGAACTTGTCAGCTGCCTTGTCTTTGATTTCATCAAGATCCTCGCCCAGATCTTTGAGGATAGATCTTGCTTTGACGCAGGCATCGCAGTCGCAGAATTTCTCACCCTTTTCTTTCAGATTCTCCGCATGTGACTTCATCTTTTCAGCGAACTCTCCGCCAAACTTGTCAGCAGCATCCTTTGCACCGAAAGTCTCAAGCAGATCTCCTACAGAGCTTACGCCTTCCTTGAGCTGCTTGATGAACTCACTCTCAACTGCCTTATCGTAAGCTTCGCCGAGGTTTTCGCTTACTCCTGACATCTTTTCCGAGAACTTAGCCGAAGCATCGGAATACTTATCAGCTGCATCGTTGAGTTTATCCCATGCCTTATCTGCCTTATCCTTGATGTCGTATTTCTCGTCAGCGGCGTTGAGCCATTTCTCAGCAGCCTCTCTGAGAGGTCCGTAGCAATGTCCTTCAAGAAGTGATTTTACCTTGTTAACAGTATCTTGTTTAGCCATGTTATACCCTCCTGTAATATCAGCGGTTATAATGTCATGTATAGTATAGCACAGATGCTTTTTATACCAATACAGTCTTTTCATCACGGATATGATTCGTTTTCTCTATATCTTGACATGTTCATATGCAAGGGTATAATTAGTAGGGTAAAACCTGAACCAGGGGAGCTGATGCTGAGATTTCCCGTCAAGGGATAAACCCTCACACCTGATCCGGATAATACCGGCGTAGGGAGGTAGCAAACAAAGCGTTTAGTCATACACTGATTTTCAGCTGTATGCCTGCTTTCAACGGAGGCTCTCCTTAATTCAAGATTAAGGAGGATTTTTTATGCAAGAGTTTTTTGAATCAACAACCGGTAAGATAGCTGTCATAGCAGTGATCGTCATCCTGCTTCTCCTCATCATGAGAGGCGGAAAGAACGAAAAGAAGGTCGACACCAAGGCGCTGACAATCTCTGCGCTTATGATAGCGCTGGCTACAGTCCTTGGTCAGATCAAAGTGTTCGAAATGCCTCAGGGCGGATCTGTAACACTCTTCAGCATCCTGCCTATCGTAGTATGCGGATACCTTCTCGGCACACGCCGCGGAGTCATGGCAGGCTTCTGCGTTGGTCTGATCAATCTTATTTTCGGACCTTACGTTATCCACCCGGTACAGCTGCTCATGGACTATCCTATCGCATTCGGCGCTCTGGGACTTTCGGGACTCACCCGCAATTCATCCAACGGGCTGACAAAAGGATATCTGATCGGCATTGCCGGACGCTATATCTGCGCTGTACTGTCAGGAGTCATCTTCTTCGGTGCTTATGCGCCTGAAGGTTTCAACGCATGGACCTGGTCTCTCTGGTACAACCTGACCTATCTTGCTGCTGAAGGTATCATCACTCTCATCGTGATCAATATTCCTGCAGTCAGGAATATGTTCCTCAGCCTCAAGGCACAGATGGCTAACTGATCAGACGCAATCGAAACCGGCTGCGGATCTGAACGATCCCGCAGCCGGTTTTCTGTGTTTTGATATCAGTATATCAGTGTCTTGTCGCCGGATGCAGCTCTTGCGATCCGGTGTTCCTCGCCTTTTCTGTCTGTCAGGTATTCAGCTTTCACCTCATGCTCAGTCACCATCAGCGGGATCTTTCTTAAGTCCGAAAGACCCAGCTCATGAGAAGGCATATAGATTTCGACGCCTATATCCTCAAAGGATTTCCTCGCCTGCTCGTTATATACATTGAGTCCGTAATCCCCATACACCTTAACTCCGGCATCCATAAACTGCTTTATCCAGCCGAGGTTTCCTATCAGTATGCCTGTCTCCCTGACAGCGCTTACGATCTCATCGAAATGTCCGCGGATAAACTCATCAAGCTTTCCCTTCGATATATTCAGAATATACGGAACGTACTCTTCCGATGCCGAGATATATCTTCCGGGATCGGTCATGAATTCCTCCAGAGGTACAGGAATCAGAGATCCTGCATTGAGCCTGTTTTCGAAGCCGTCTGTATCCAGAGCATCAACGCCAAGCATCTCGGCGGATTCGGCTATATCGAGCCTTGCTCTTGAAAGGGCCGGCTCCCGCGAACGTATCACTTTGCCCGCGCGCCTGTCTGTCAGCTCATCAGCAGCTTCCCTTCTCATTCTGTTGACGATCGAAACAGGCATCATGATATCATCATCGATCTCGACATCTATGCCTGTGAGTCCCGGATCAAATACTGTATCCCCGAGTCTCGCGAGGCTGCTTTCGATCCGGGCAGCATCTGTCGCTGTTTTTCTGGCCCGTTCTATAACATGATCGGCGACGATCTCAACACTCTCTCCTGCTCTGACATCAGTCATCACGAGCCTCGGAGCCTGTCCTTCTCTGCCTGTGAAAAGCATTGTGACCGGGAGCTTTTTATCAGGAGCGCTGAGAGCTCTTTCCATCTGTCTGCGGTCTGTGACCTTGAAAGCAAGATCGCCCCTTCTTATGCCTCTGTCAAAATCTCCGGCTATCACGCAGCCTCCTCCGATCTCCTTGAGGTAGGTCGTCACGCTTCCTATCGGAGGTTCTGCGCTGCTGTCATCATCACTCCGGAACTCAATTCCATCGCCCATTGAAAGCTTTGAAGGAAATTCTCTGTCGATACTGACGCATGCCAGAACCTTCCCCCGCTTAAGCGCGCCCCTGACTGCCGCTCTTTCTTCGGCATCTGCAGCCTTGTGCTCGCTGTCAATGACAGCTACTGCTCTTCCGAGATAGATACCCTGATTCTTGGGGCTTCTTCCCGACAGTATATCCTCGCCCGGGTCTCCGTACAGATAGCCGGTGGTAAAATCTCCCCTGTTGAAGATCTGCCTGAGTTCAAGCATGTCTGCCTCATCGACAGAGTATCTGCGGCAGGCTTCCTCTGCTCCGTATCTGCGAAGCAGCTTGTCAAACAGATCGATGTATTTTCTGTATATCCTTGTGACCGTCGCTACGTATTCAGGCGATTTGATCCGTCCTTCTATCTTGAAAGACGACGCTCCCGCAAGCACGAGGTCAGGAATACTGTGTATCAGACACAGATCCTTCGGACTGAGCGGGTAGTATGCACGCCCGTTTTCATCTGTATATGGCTGACGGCATGGCTGGGCGCATGTGCCTCTGTTGCCCGTCCGTCCGCTTCCCCGTCCCATCATGCGGCTCATCTGACACTGACCGGAATAGCACATGCAAAGAGCTCCGTGAACGAACACCTCGATCTCTACAGGGTCTTCCGGACTAACAGCTATGCCCTCGCTGACGACTTCACGTATTTCTTCAAGACTCAGCTCTCTGGCCGGAACTACCCTGCAGAATCCCAGGTCTTTTGCCAGCCTCACTGCTTCTCTGTTGTATAGGGTTCCCTGCGTGGACAGGTGCAGAGGCATTCCGGGTATGTACTTGCGGATCATGCGGGCAAGGCCCATGTCCTGTACTATAAGGCCGTCGACACCCGCGCTGTACAGATAATTTGCATATTCAAAAGCTCTTACCAGCTCATCATCTCTGACAAGTGTGTTGAGCGTCATATAGACTTTCACACCATTGATATGAGCGTATCTGACAGCTTCAGGCAGCTCATCATCTCTGAAATTATCAGCGAAGATCCTGGCA
>ONHU01000091.1 GCA_900317675.1 uncultured Eubacteriales bacterium | reverse complement strand
ATGTTAATAAGGACGGGGATGAATCATCACTCCCCGTCCTTTTCTTTGTAGTATTTTCTGTAATTCCGTATGCTTCTGGCATCCATCTTAAGGTCATGTACCAGACGCCTAGGATGCTTTTCTCCGGCCTTTTTGAATGTCCCTCCGTAGCTGCCCTGACGAACAAGTCTGAGAGCCGCGGCGCGCATTTCCTTATCACGGATATATTTTCTTACTATACTGAGCGGTACATCTGCCCACAGGACCTCATTGTATGATCTTGCGGTGCCGCTGCCTGTATGGAAAATGACATCTTCTGTAACACATTTTGCCAGATTGTGACCGGCAAGTGTCACATAATAGCTGCTCCGGCCCATACGAGGATTGAAATCGAATACCTTGAAAAGGCCGTCGCGTCTGTCATACTTGAGGTCGACGTTGAAGTATCCGAAGTATGGCACAGAAGCAACAAGCTTCTCAACCGTGTCATATACTCTGTCATCGCCGGTCGCAAGGATCACGGTGTAGTTCCCGATTGCCATAGGGTAGTAATCCTCAAGAAGCGGTCGTCCCATAGACAGGAGAGCGGCTGTGCCGTCGGTACGGATATATCCGTTGACAACTCTCATGTTATCGTCACCTCCGGGGACGAATTCCTGGATCAGCATCGCGCCGCCGTAACCGGCATTGAAGACAGCCGCCGCAGTCTCGCGGAGCTCTTCAGGTGTGTCGATGATGAAGGCTTTTTTCTGTCCTTCAAACGGATGGGCATTGTAGTCATCCGCATCATCAGGCTTCAGTACCAGAGGATATCCGAACGGAAGCTCCGGTATTCCGGCATCGCGGATTATGACGGTCTCAGGATAAGGGATCCCGGCCTTTTCACAGAAGCTGTAAAATCTGACCTTTGAATTCACGGAATCCACTGCATCATAGTCAGGACATACCGGGATGTATGCCGGATCAAGCCTGTCTCTGTTCTTCGAGAGAAGGCGTGTATAGCTGTCACCGCATGAAAGGAGTATAGCCTTGCGTCCGCTGAACAGAGGCACTGCAGAATTCAGGATCTCGACGAATCTTTCCGGATCAGTAAAATCCGGATCACAGTGCACTTCGACAAAATCGGAGTTGGCTGTGTCGCTGAGAGGATATCTGCCGAATGCAAAGCTTCTGATACCATATGCTTCGTGGAAAGCCCTGGCCATGTTATAAGCATTAGTCTCTGTGCCGAGCAGCACAGGTACGAATTTCGATACGGTGTCTGTCATCTCTGCTATCTTTTCTGTATCAGAAATATCCTTTCTTGTAGGGAGCAGAACTATACCGTCAGATACTCTGCGCGCTACAGGGCATGAAGAAACTGCGTCGTCATAACCGAATACTTCCTTGTCAGTTACTCCCGGAAACAGGAGAGGACGGCCCCAGGTACTGCTGTAGTATCCGTTTCTCATCAGAGTCGCTGTGAGTTCTTCCGCTTCAGCTGTTGAATCTGCGATCACAGGGAACCACAGGAGCGGTTGATCTGTACTGAGCGCAAACTCCGGTATTCTGAGAGGACTGGCAGCGCTGCTGAAGTGTTCCGCATAGTATCTCACCGCTGCCGATCTTTCAGACTCATTCTGATCTATATCCTCAAGAGCTCTGATCACACGGCCGGCGGTCCCGCTTCCCGGCACCGACGGATCGAGAAGGATGCCGCCATCCAGCTCTTCCGGCGAGATGCCCGGTATAAATCTGCGCTTTGCCGTCCAGTGTTGTCTGAGAGGGACCTTTATCCTGCGCGGGAGATGATTGAGTATGCGTATCCTTGTGCGGTAGCTTGAGACTGACCGCTCTACACGGCCATCGACGGACGGAAGATCGCTGAAACGGCTGATAAGAGCGCTTCTGAGCTCCCGGTCATCCAGATCGGGACGGATCCATACGGCGCCGCCGAAATGTGAATCTATCATCTTCTCAAGACCGAATGAATGAACGGATATGTCCGCTGCCGGCTCTCCGGAAGAATTCCTTGCCATGCGGCATACACACTGTGCGCAGTCCTCGATGACGAGAGCTCCTGCGTGGTGTGCTTTATCCGCTATAGCTGCGAAATTATTATTGTCGATCATACCGAATGTATGCTGGACGACAACAGCCCGTGTGCGGCTGTCTGCAGACATTACTTCAGGATCCAGCGAGAGATCAGCTGCAGAAATATCTGAATATCTGATGTCAAGACCGCCGGCCAGAACTGATTCAGGTACGGTGGAACATGTAAAAGGCTGGATGATCACATCACCTCTGCCATAGCGCCTGCATATCTCTTCAAAAGCGACCTGCATAGATTCTCTGCCGCGAAAGGTAATAAACCAGTCATCAGGACTGGTGCCTGTGCGGCCGGCAAGAATCGTCCTGAGATCCCTGCATTCGGATGTTTCATTCTTTCTAAGATCCTGCATCATCTCACCTCCGGAAGTGCTTTGATAAATGAGATTTTAACATAAGGAGCCGGATAGGGGAACCATTGACTAGACACATTTGTGTAGGTATAATATTTAGGTAAATTTATGCAATTTGACTGCTGTATGGTTCAGTTCCGGCTCGCGAAGTCATATGCAGAGACATGCGAGAGCCAATAGCGCATTGAACGGGGCATTGCCTGCAGCGCAGAAACTGTGTATATATTACAAATCTTAACAACATAAGGAGGTGCTTATGACACCAGTAGCTATTATTGTCAGCATCGTCCTCCTTATTGTCGGTATACTGATTGGTTACATCTATCGCAAGAACATTGGAGAGAAGGCAATCGGAAGCGCAGAGATGCAGGCAAAGAATATCCTGCTCGATGCGCAGAATACTGCAGAGAATCTGAAAAAAGAAAAGATTCTTGAGGCAAAGGAGGAAATCCACAGGCTGAGAGAGGACTACGAGAAAGAGTTCAAACAGAGAAGGAACGAAGTCCAGAAGTCCGAAAGAAGAATACTTCAGAAAGAAGAAAACATCGACCGCAAACTCGAGAATATCGAGAAGCGCGAAAATGGTCTCACCAAGAGAGAGCAGTCGATGAATGAAAAACACAGGGAAATCGACTCGTATATCGCAAAGCAGGTAGCTGAGCTCGAAAGGATCTCAGGCTACACAAGAGACGAAGCCCGCGAAATTCTTCTCAGGGAGGTCGAAGGTGATATCCGCAAGGATGCCAGCGAGATGATCGTAAGGATCGAGAATGAAGCCAAGGAAGAAGGCGACAAGAGAGCCAGAGAGATCATCACTACTGCAATCCAGAGATATGCTGCCGATCAGGTCACTGAGAGTACAGTCAGCGTCGTCAGCCTGCCTAATGATGACATGAAGGGCAGGATCATCGGAAGAGAAGGCCGCAACATCAGAGCGATCGAAACACTTACCGGTGTTGACCTTATCATCGACGACACACCGGAAGCGGTAATTCTTTCAGGTTTTGACCCTGTCAGAAGAGAGATCGCAAGGATCGCCCTCGAGAAACTAATCGTTGACGGACGTATCCATCCGGCAAGGATCGAGGAGATGGTCCAGAAGGCAACCAAGGAAGTCAATACTATCATCAAGGAAGAGGGAGAGCGCGCCTGCTTCGAAACCGGTGTGCACAACCTGCATCCTGAACTCGTAAAGCTGCTCGGAAGACTGAAATACAGAACATCCTACGGACAGAATGTACTTCAGCATTCCATCGAGGTCGCAACGCTTGCCGGCATGATGGCTGAAGAACTCGGACTTGATCCGAAACTTGCGAGAAGAGGCGGACTCCTCCACGACATCGGCAAGTCGATCGACCACGAAGTCGAAGGAACTCATGTCGAGATCGGCGTAAATATCTGCAAGAAATACAAAGAATCATGGAAGGTCATCAATGCTGTTGAGGCACACCATGGTGATGTCGAGGCAACCACACTTGAATCCATGCTTGTAGCAGCAGCAGATGCTCTGTCTGCGGCAAGACCGGGAGCAAGAAGAGAGACACTCGAGTCCTACATCAAGAGACTTGAGAACCTTGAGCAGATCGCCAATTCCACTAAGGGTGTTGACAAGTCCTACGCGATCCAGGCAGGACGCGAGATCAGAGTGGCTGTCAAGCCGAACATGGTCAAGGATGATGAAGTACCTATGCTCGCAAGAGAGATCGCCAAGAAGATCGAGGCAGAGCTCGAGTATCCGGGACAGATCAAGGTCAATGTTATCCGTGAGACCAAGGCAACTGAATTTGCCAAGTAGACCGTATTCAAGACCGTTAACAAGACTCCCCTCAAGACGGGGAGTCTTTTACGGAATCGGGGAATGTATCAGAGTAAGAAGATCCAGCCGAAATTATCAGCATACCGGTACAGCATATGATTTATTTAGACAACAGCGCTACGACAAGACAATACGATGAAGTGACTGAGCTTATGTACAGAATGGCGAAGGAAAACTACGGGAATCCTTCCTCTCTTCACACGCTCGGTTTCGATGCAGGCAATATCCTGTTCGACGCGAGAAGAAACATTGAGGACCTGATGCATCCGGGCGGAGAAGTGATTTTTACTTCCGGAGGCACAGAGAGCGACAATATGGCGCTCGTTTCCACAGCGCGCAAACTCAGGAGGAGAGGAAACCACATCCTGACTACAAGGATCGAGCATCCTGCTGTTCTTGAGACATGCCGCAGGCTTGCCGATGACGGGTTCGAAGTAGAATATCTGAGCGTAGACAGCAGCGGATGTATAGACCCGGATGCTGTGAGCGGTTCTCTGAGGGAAGACACGATCATCGTTTCTGTGATGGCTGTCAACAATGAAACGGGCGCGATCCAGCCTGTAATACCGGCAGCAAAGGCTGTAAAGGAGCACAACAGAAATAAAGGCTTCAGGACTGTTTTCCATACCGACGCAGTGCAGGCATTCGGCAAACTGCCTCTGGACTCTGTGGATTTCGATCTGGTATCTGTAAGCGGACACAAATTCCACGGACCGAAGGGAACCGGTTTCCTGTATATGAACAAGGATCTCAAGCTTCCAGCTTTTATCACAGGAGGAGGACAGGAGAACGGATACAGGTCATCTACCGAGAACACCGCAGGAATTGCCGGCCTCGGACTTGCTGCAGCTATGTCCCATAAGAATCTCATAGTCAAGATGAGCCGTATGGGAGAACTCAACGACTACCTCAGAAAAGGGCTTATGACAGAGCTTGATGATGTGGTGCTTAACGGGCCTGAAGAGCTTGGTTATACCCTCCATGACTACGGGATGAGGTGCCCGGGCGTGCTCAATCTTACATTCAGAGGAACACGCGGCGAGGTCCTTCTCCACACACTGGAACAGGACAGGATCTATGTATCGACAGGATCTGCGTGCTCCTCCCATAAGACAGGAGACAGTCACGTACTCCAGGCAATGGGACTTGATCACAAAGCTATAGAAGGCGCTATCAGATTCAGCTTCTCAGAGTTCAACACAAAAGAAGAAATGGACATAGTGATCGACAGGACCAAGGCTGCAGTCACCAGATTCAGAAAACTCGGCAGTTTCAGATAAACAATCAGATAAAAAACAAGGAGTATCAATTGGACAAGAAATTATATATCGTCAGATGCGGCGAAGTCGCACTCAAAGGAATGAACAAGCCGTATTTCGAGCGTATCCTGCTCGAAAGAGTCGTGAAGGCGATAGAATGCTTTGACGGTGCTGAGGCAAAGTGGATAGACGGTCTCATGTTCGTCAGAGTACCTGCAAGCGTGCCTGAGGATGATGTTATCGCAAAATGCGTCAGAGTATTCGGCGTTGCAAGCGTCAGCCCTGCAGTCGAAGCGCCTAAGGACATCGATGAGATCGGAAGGCTCGCTGCAGAAATGATGCAGCAGATCATCGAAGAAGAAGGCGTGCAGACTTTTAAAGTCAAGGGCAAGAGAGCGGACAAATCTTTTGCCATTGAGTCACCTGAGCATTCTCAAAAAATGCAAGGTCCTCCGTGTAGATGTACATAATCCGGACGTTACGATCACAGTCGATGTCAGACGCGAGGGTGCTTATATCTTCAGAGATAAGATAAAAGGTTTCGGCGGACTTCCGCTCGGCACCAACGGAAAAGGGCTCATCCTTATGTCGGGCGGCATAGACAGCCCGGTCGCTGCGTTTATGATGGCCAAGAGGGGAATGAGCATAGAAGCGGTTCATTTCCATTCATATCCGTACACCAGCCAGAGAGCCCAGAAAAAGGTCGAGGATCTTGTCAAGGTCCTTGCAGGATATATGGGAACTGTACGCATGCATGTGATCAATCTGCTGCCAATACAGGAACAGATCGTTCAGAATTGTCCTGAAGATGAGACTACGCTTCTTGTGCGCAGATTCATGATGAGGATCGCAGAGCAGATCGCTGTCAGGAACAATGACATGATGCTTATCACAGGCGAGGATCTCGGTCAGGTCGCAAGCCAGACTGCGGAGGCTCTGGTAGTAACAGATTCAGTAGTCAGCATGCCTGTTATGAGGCCTCTCATCGCGATGGATAAAGTTGATATCATGGATAAAGCTCGTGAGATCGGCACATATGATATCTCGATCCAGCCGTATGAAGACTGCTGCACCGTTTTCCTGCCAAAGCATCCGGTGACCAAGCCAAAGCTTGCCCGCATCGAGAGCTCTGAGGCTGCCCTTGATGTAAAGGGACTTGTTGATGCTGCAGTAGCTTCTGAAGAGATCATAGATATCAGACCGTAATCTTGACAATCTCATCACGTGGTGATAGGATTTTGCGAGTAAAACGTTGACGAGGACAGTAGGTCCGCCGGATGGTCTTACAGAGAGGGATGGCAGCTGGAATCATCCCAGACCTGGCGTACTGAACACCACCTCCGAGTGGCACCAATCCTGCCCGCTTTGGCCGCGTTACAAGCCTGAATGAGTGCCGGTAAGAGACCTTGCCGGAAGATGGGTGGAACCACGGATACTTTGATCTGCCGTAAGGCACGATCCACATACTGAGTATGCGTCCCTTCTGACATATCGTCGGAGGGGACTGTTTTTTGTCCCGCTTCGGGGATACTATTCACGGCATGCCGGTGTGCAGCCGTATGATTCGCGGGCGCCTTAGTGCGGCGGCCGTATGAGAAATGAACAGAATAGACAGAAAACGGAGGAAAAAGAATTGATTATCACACTGAAAGACGGAAGCAAAAAAGAATATGATCAGCCGATGTCAGCTTATGACATCGCAAGAGACATCAGTGACGGACTTGCAAGAGCTGCATGTATTGCTGAGATAGACGGGAAGGCCCGTGACCTCAGAACTGTCATTGACCACGACTGCGAGCTGAATATCCTTACATTTGATTCAGATGAAGGAAAGCGCGCATACAGACACACATGCTCTCATGTGCTTGCAGAGGCTGTAAAGAATCTCTATCCGGAAGCAAAGCTTGCCATAGGACCATCAATCGACAATGGATTCTATTATGACTTCGACATGCCGCCTCTTACCAGAGAGGATCTTGACAAGATCGAGGCAGAGATGAAGAAGATCATCAAGAAAGGTGACAGACTTGAGTACTTTGAGCTTCCTAGAGAAGAAGCGATCCGGATGTACAAGGAAAAAGATGAGCCGTACAAAGTACAGCTGATCGAAGATCTGCCTGAAGAAGAGACCATATCTTTCTACAAGCAGGGCGACTTTGTAGAGCTTTGCGCAGGTCCTCATATCATGAGCACAAGACCGATCAAGGCATTTGCTCTTACATCAAGCTCCGGTGCATACTGGAGAGGCGACGAGCACAACAAGATGCTTACACGTATCTACGGAACTGCTTTTACCAAAAAGGATGATCTGAAAGAGTATCTGGAATACCTT
>ONHU01000136.1 GCA_900317675.1 uncultured Eubacteriales bacterium | reverse complement strand
AGGCTTGTCGATGAACTCACCGGAAACGAGCATTTTGTTGTTCTCGATGTAGTTGACTCCGGTCTTGAGATGAAGGACTTCAGTCAGCGGAACCGAAACGACTTTGTAGCCGTATGAACCGAAGAATTCAGCGAACTGTCTGATGCCTTCTTCATTGGTCCTTGCGGAAACTCCTACGTAGAAAGTATCTCCTACCTTCATGACATCTCCGCCCTCGAGGGTTCCGGGTTCTTTGATGTATCCGATCTGATCATCGCTGTAGAACTTTTTGATTGCCTCGACGATATATTCAGTCTCGCCGTTTCTGCTGCCCGCGCCCGGATTGGTGATGATAGCGCACTTTTCAGAAAGTACTGCTACATCCTCGACAAAACATGAATCCGGATACTCTTCGAGTGCCGGCAGCACGAGGACATCTACGCCTGTTGATTTCAGAGCTTCGATGTATTTTGCATGCTGCTCCAGAGCCTTTTCATAGATCGGCTGACCCAGCTCAGGTGCAGAAGTGATACCGTCACAGATTTTGGAACACGGGGTCCTTACGATTGTGTGCTTGAACATTTAACTCGTTTCTCCTTATATAACTTTTTATTTCGATCTCAGCAGGTCTGTTACAAGTCCGGCCGGCAAGATCCCGGTCAGGACTTATTATTCAGACTGACTCATAATTTATAAATTGGGGTTTCGGGAGTCTGTGCTGAGCATTTCATTTCCGCAGAAGCCCTTGCAGTGCACTGATGGAGCGACTGCAGCGAGGATGGAAACTGCAAAAACGCAGCGAAGCGGAGCTTGCAGTTTCCCCGAGTCTGCCGAGCGACTGAAGATGCAATGCACGGCTTCGAGGACCCGAAATGATCGGCACAGACACCCGAAACCCGACAATCCTATAATACTTTTGACAGGAAATCCTGAAGTCTCGGGTTCTGAGGATTCTCGAAGAACTCTTTTGGCTCGTTCTCCTCTGCGATCAGTCCCTCGTCCATGAAGAGCACTCTCGTGCCTACTTCCTTGGCAAAACCCATCTCGTGCGTGACGATCGCCATCGTCATGCCGTCATCAGCAAGCTCTCTGATCAGTTCGAGAACCTCGCCGACCATTTCCGGGTCAAGAGCCGAAGTCGGCTCGTCGAACAGCATGACATCCGGTCCCATAGCCAGAGCTCTGACGATCGCGACCCTCTGCTTCTGGCCGCCTGAAAGAGTCGAAGGATATACATCCGCTTTGTCCGCAAGACCGATCCTGGTCAGAAGATCCATAGCTCTCTGCTTAGCCTCCGCCTCGCTCATCATCTTGTGATAGAGCGGAGCCAGAGTCATGTTTTCAAGGATCGTCTTGTGCGGGAACAGATTGAACTGCTGGAATACCATTCCCATCTTGCAGCGGACCTTGTCGAGATCCGTCTTCTTGTCAGTAAGGTCGGTGCCCTCGAAAATGATCTGGCCGCCGGTCGGCACTTCAAGCAGATTCATGCATCTGAGAAGTGTACTTTTGCCGGAGCCCGATGGTCCGATGATAACAACACGCTCGCCCTTGTCGATATGAAGGTCGATCCCCTTCAGTACATGGAGGTCGCCAAAGTCTTTTTTAAGTCCTTTAATGTCTATCACTTTGAGCCAGCCTCCTTTCCAGTCTCTTTACAGCCTTGGACAGGCCGAATACAAGGATAAAGTATACGATCGCTACTGAGATGAGCGTGAAATAAGGTGACATCGTCCTGCTGCGGACCAGGTCGCCGGCACGGGTCAGGTCTACTACGGCAACCATTCCGACGATGGAAGTCTCCTTGAGTACGGCGATGGCCTCATTGCAGAGCGCAGGCAGGATGTTCTTGACAGCCTGCGGAAGTACGATGAGACGGAGTGTTCCGATCTGGGAGAGACCCAGCGAACGTCCGGCTTCTGTCTGACCGAAGTCTACGGATCCTATTCCGCCTCTGATGACCTCGGACACATATGCTCCGGAGTTGATCCCGAATGCGATGCAGCATACGAGGACTTTGTTAGGGAAGCCTCCCATGACTATGAATGTCATGATCATCAGCTGGATCGCGAGAGGCGTTCCTCTCATCACAGCGACATATGCCGCGCAGAATTTATCAAGCGCCATCAGGCATTTTGCGCCCAATGTATCCTGGTGCTTGTCTCTTGCATTCTCGGCAAGCGAGTGAATGAAGGAAACGACAACACCGATAATAATACCTATGATCGCCGCCACGATGGTGATGATCATGGTATTCTTGAAACCTTCAAGGAACACCTTGTAGCGGCTGTCCCTTATAAAGGTCTTTATGAATCCTTGTTTTAAGCTTTCAAACAAATCTTTTACCCCTCTATGCCCGTATAGGCTGCGCCGTAGTGACGCAGCCTATCCCAGGCATTTCTATTCAACTGATCTGAACTGATACAGACTTCTGTCTTAGAGCTTGGAAGCTGCTTCGCTGTGCTGTACGAACCACTCGTCGATCTTTCCGTCATCTACAAGCTTCTTGATGATCTCGTTGATCTTTGCGGTGAACTCATCATCGCCCTTTGCCATTGCAGCACCGATCTGTTCAACTTCTGCCTCTGTTCCGTCAGCATATTTTACAGGGAAGCACTTCAGTGCGTCGCCGTTAGCTGTAACGAGGTTCTCTGCGAGTACAGAGTCGCATACGATAGCTGAAAGTGTTCCGCTCTTGAGCTCTTCTGCTGCGTCAGGGAGCTGCTTGTACTGATTGTTCTGAGCTCCTGAATCTTTCAGTACGCCTTCGCTTACCTCATCACTTACAAGGAAGTCTCCTGTTGTGCCGAGGTGAGTTCCTATCATCTTGCCTGCAAGGTCTTCCATTGCAGCGATGTCGCTGTCTGCTGTGACTACCATGTACTGCTGAACTGATGTGTAAGGATCAGAGAATGCCATCTCCTCTTTACGCTCTTCTGTGATCGTAATGCAGGCGAGGCCGAGATCAGCACTTCCGCTTGTCAGTGTTGCAGGAATGGTATCGAATGCGATGTTGGATATCTCGAGTTCTACTCCGAGTTCATCAGCGATCGCCTGAGCGATCTCGATGTCGATTCCTGTAGGCTCTCCGCCTTCTCCGATATATTCAAATGGCGCCCATGCTGCGTCTGTGCAGACTACGATCTTGCCTTTTTCCTGGATCTCAGCGAGCTTTCCGCCGCCTTCA
>ONHU01000028.1 GCA_900317675.1 uncultured Eubacteriales bacterium | reverse complement strand
TGCCGCCGGCCACTATTGCAGCTGCATTGATCAGTGTCCCCAGTCCGTGTATCATCTGCCTTCACTTCCCTGATTTTTGATCCCTGCGATCCGACCTGCCAGCTCATTGGCACCGGTAAAACCGGCTGCAGTCAGGATCCCTGCGGCCTGCTCCAGAGCAGGATCAAACTTCCCGCAGAGGTCATCAAACCGCTTCATGAAAATTTTTCTGCTGAGTCCTGTCTCATCACAGGCCAGCTCAAAATTGCTTCGGCCGATCCGCTCCCACTCGAGTTCTCCGCCAATCGAAAAAGCCATCTGCCTTGAGTGGGTATCATATACGATCGTGCTGAGTATATCGTATGCCGGCGCAAGTCTCACCGACCTGAGATGCCGGTCATACACCAGCGAAAAGTTCTTGATGTGTCCGTCCGTATTTCCTATCAGCCAGTGAAATACGATTATATCCCAGAGCCGCATCTGGTCTTCTATCGGCGCCGCGGATCTCTTCTTCAGGAGATCAAACATCCTCTTCATGTACATTCCGCCCGCGCGCTCGTATTTATCCGCGGCTGCAATGCCAAGCGCCTGCCCCAGATCCTCCTGGTGCAGTCTCAGAGGACACGGCAGTCCTCCCAGCTCCCTAACAGTTCCTTCCATGGTCCTGTCGTAGCGTTCTGTCGCAAAAAGTACATGACCTTCATCTCCCTCGCCTGCCCGGATGATCCGGCTTTCCGGACTGCTTATCCCCATCAGCGCTGCCGTCTGCATCGCAAGCTGCTCGTTTTCGACGACATGGTCATATCTGATATGGCTCTGCTTGAGTATGTGCGTGCTCGGAGCGTTGCCAACAGGCAGGTACCACTTTCCCTCGCTGCTGAGATAGGCCCCTATCTTGCCCGAAGCTCCAGTAAGTGACAGGTGGGCCTCGACAACAAGATCTGCCGAAGTCGTAGCTCCTTCAGAAGCAAGGCGGAACATCAGATCCGGATCGAGCTCCCTGTACTCAGGCTCGACGCTGACAAAATCCTCTCCTCTGATCTGGACTGCGCCAAGGCATTCCGAACCGAGCATCTCGAGTATCGAGAGATAATCTCCGGCATCTGTCCTGTTGTTTTCGGCAACAGTACGCCTGAGAAAACCTTCCGGCAGCAGTCCCTCAAAAAAGCTCCTTGTCTGCGCAGGTCCGTACGGCTGATCGGTGAGCGGGAGGCTCAGCGAGATTGGGCGGGCCGTCTCCTGAGTCAGATAATCATCCGAATACCTGAACTCGGCCGTAAACTCGTTGTCTCCGGCGATCATGCCGACCTCCCGCATTCTTCCTTCTATTTCTATCGCAACATACAGTCTCCGCATCGTCTACTCACCCCTTTTGCTCAGACAGATATCCATACCGAGGAGGCTCAGCACATCTATCATCTTGCCTACCTGTATCGTCTCCTTGCCGTTCTCAAGCTCAGAAAGGAAGCTCGCGCTTACGCCGGCATAACTGGCAAGGAATGCCTGTGTATATCCAAGCTCTCTGCGTCTCTTTCTTATCACATTTCCCAGCTCTCTGGTATCAAGTATCCTGTCCATTTCCTTCCTTTCTATGCAGACCGCATAAGGCTGTTTCAGGCAAAAGCACAGCCAATCGGCTATATAATCAGTTCTATGGCGTAAAAATAGCCGAACGGCTATAATCGACTCTCCGCCATTATAATATAGCCGTTCGCCTATGTCAATTGACTTTATCTCATATCTGCGCCTGTTCTCAGGCGTCCGCCGCTAAGGCTCGCAGTATCCGCATGGGATATATCCCTGATCTGTGAGTTCCTTTCTCGTGGCAGTTACATCTTTGCGGTTTTTCTTATAGATACTTTTTGCGCCGTCGCATGACGGATAGTGGAACACTCCCGACCTTGTGTTGATGACATATGCCCTCGGCTCCTGAGCAGCCTGCTCAGCCGTTGTCACGATACCGCTGCGGTAATCGATCTCGGCATCCGGCGTCACATTGAAAAGATAGACATTGAAAGAGATCCCTTTTCCTCCGTCCTCAACCGACTCGCACGTCATCTGCACACCGCGGGCGATCAGTTCGTTTCCCGAGAAAACCGGCCGCGCCATATACAGCACATGGTTGCCGGTATTCCAGATGTAATGCTCTGTCTCTTCTTCAAGCGGCCGCATCCCGTCATAGTTGAGATAATGCGTCCCGGTGATCAGATTCCGTTCATTGGCATTCTCGTCACTCAGCGCCCAGGCGATCAGATGGCATCTCTCCCAGTGCTGCGCCTTGGCCCATCCGCTCGGATGGATCCGTGAGATATCCCCGCGCTCTGTATCTTCTGCCGGCATCGTCTCCGGGCCCAGACATCCGTAAGCCACAGTGCATCTTCCGAGATGATCAAGTTCACCGTAATATTCATACGGTGTGATATTGCCTTTACTGACAGCCCAGACCTTTCCGCTCTCGCTCACAGATCCGCGGCTGCCGCCCTCCGTGTAACCGGCTTTTTCATATACGTCATCAGGCAAAGCCGGAACTCCGCCGTTCACCTTCACATAGTGATCCCCGGTAAATTCAGGGAGCTTGTCCGGATCGACCGCTGCAACGTCTCCCGCAGATCCCCGGCCGTCCTCCGTCGATCGCGCCCCTTCATTATCCGCCGTATCCGCTCCCCCATCCTGGCTTTCCGTGCTGTGAGCGCCTGTCAGGGACTCCCTGAGCTTCACGATCCCCGGCGAGTCCGAAACCCAGAAGAAAAAACCTCCGATCAGAAGCAGCAGAATCAGGGCAGCCGCCAGCCTGCGCCCGGACCCGCCCTTTTCTTTCTTATTCTTATTCAAATGATCCGTTTTCCTGCTGTTTTCCATCTTGCTGTTTCCTGTCAAAAGCACTTTTCGCGGAAACTGTACATGAACCGGTTTAAATCTTACTTTTATGTACAGTAAACCCGGTCCCAGTAGGTATGAGCGGGATTATTATTGATCCGTGCGCCTGAAAGCTTTTTGGTTCTGTTGTTTGCAAAACTCCTGTTGTGAGCCCAAAGCCTTGAAAAACCGGCATTTCATCAATCAGGGCGACAATCAGACAGATCTTGTGACGCATATTTGAATACGCACGATGATGGCAAAGTACGATTGTCAATCTAATTATTGTACATGAAACCTCCATTATCGCCTTTTCATGTACAAATTAACTCAAAAGTGCTGTCCGGGTCTGGCGGCGGTCAGTGTCTGTAGCAGATTGCTTTTTTGATGGATGCGACTTTGTCTTCGCCGGCAAGGATCTCTGTGAGTTTGAATGCAAAGTCAAAGGTTGCTCCAAGGCCCTGTCCTGTAATGATGTTGCCGTCGGTTGTCACGCTGTCATGTGTGAGAACTGCTCCTGCCATATGCGGCTCGAAGTCCGGATGGCATGTTGCCCTTTTGCCTTCAAGCAGTCCGAGACCGGCCAGGACACTTGGCGCTGCGCAGATCGCGGCCACATATTTTTCGGCAGCAAAAGCGCGGCACTGCTTTGTCACGATGTCCGAGGCTGCCATGTTTTCTGTTCCGGTCCTGCCGCCCGGGAGCACGATCATGTCAACTGATCCGAAGTCCACATCCTCTGCAGGCAGATCGGTCCTTATCCATATGCCTCTGGATGATTCTGCTTCAGGCCTTCCTGAGACCGATGCCATGATCGTTTCGACACCTGCTCTGCGAAGTATATCTACTGTTATGAGAGCTTCACATTCCTCAAATCCGTCAGCGAGAAAAACTACTGCTTTCATACATTCCTCCTCCGGGACATGCGAGATCATGTCCCTGTCTGCAATGGCCGGCTGAAGCGCCGGTGTTCAGCCGGGAGCAAGACTCCTGCAAGCTCGCCGGATTGGCGCTCCCGGCGTCTGTTATACAAAACGGCCGCTGAAGCAAGCGGCCGTTATAACTCTATATAGATACGTCAGATGGAGATCAGTCTCTGCGTGACTGCTGATCTGCAAGCTCGTCTGCTGACATACGCGCGTTGTTTGCGATGCCGAGCATCTTGTCCTTGAGTTCCTGCTCGATCTTAGCCAGTTCCTTCTCAGCGTTAGCTCTTGCGATCTTGCCGTCAGCCTGGATCTGCTGGATCTCATCAAGAGCGCTGATGAGCTGCTGGTTGGTGTGCTGGAGAGTCTCGATATCTACGATACCTCTCTCGCTTGCTTTTGCAGTCTCGACTGTGCTCTGATGCAGAGCCTCTGCATTCTTCCTGAGCATCTCGTTGGTAGCTTCGGTAACAGCGTTCTGAGCTTCGATCGCCTTCTGTGTATGATAGTTGTTGAGAGCCAGTACCATCTGCGTCTTCCACATAGGGATGACGTTGATAATGGTGGAGTGGATCTTCTCAGACATGATCTGGTCAGAATTCTGTACCATCCTGATCTCAGGAGCAGCCTGGAGACATACGGTTCTGGAAAGCTCCAGATCGTAGAGCTTCTTCTCGAATCTGGTGATCATATCAGCAAAGTCCTGCGCAGCCTGTACGTCTTCAGGAGCGTTGGTCTCGTTAGCCTTTGCCTGGAGAGCAGGAAGTTCTTCGTTTCTGGCCTTCTCGAGTCTCATCTTGCCGGCTTCGATATACATCGATACTTCCTTGAAGTAGAGCTTATTCTTATCATAAAGCTTGTCGAGCTGTACGATGTCCTTGAGGAGCTGCTCTTCATGACCTTCGAGGATCTTAACGAGTCTGTCAACATTAGCCTCGGTTGAGCTATACTGTGCTTTGAGCTTCTCAAAATTCTTTTCAGCGCTTCCGAACAGTTTGTTGAAGATGCCCTGCTTCTCTTCGCCGTTGTGCTTGAGCTCTACGATGAGAGATGTGAGCACCTGACCGGTCTCTCCCATGTCCTTTCCTCTGACACTCTGAAGAGCGCCGTCCGCAAAGTCGGAGACCTTACGCTGAGCGCTTGCGCCGTAGCTGAGTACTGCGTTGCTGTCTGTGATATCGATCTTGTCAGCAACCGCTTCGATCTGTCTGATCTCATCAGGTGTGAATCTGCTCAGAGAATTGGTAGTCTCTTTCTGCTCACTTTCCAGATCGATGATAGGCATCTCGCTTATAGCTGCAGCTGCCTGCTGGACCTCTGCGACCTGAGTCTGCACTTCATCAGCGAAGCTTTTTGTTTCCTCCATTGTCATTTCAGGAGTCATATCGAATTCTGCCATTTTACCCTCCTATTAAAAGCCAATACATTCTGTTTATCGGATATGATTTGTCAAAATTACTGTAACTGCCGGATCACAGATCGAAGTCTGAATCAAGCAGGCCCTTGCTTGCGAGCGTTGTCTGAAGCATCTTGATATCTGTCGAGATATCCATGATGTCGTCTTCATGAAGCTTCTCGAGAAGGTTCTCGGAGGCTTCCGCAACTGAGTCGATGAGGCTGATGAGCTGTACTTTGATCTCTGCCGCCTGTTCTTCAAGATAATTAGGGTTAGCGTTGATCTCGAGCGGATCGGCTGCCCTTTCGCTTTCGTACTTGCCTATGCCTTCGATCTTTTCATTGTACTCGTCTGTCAGACGGACGACTTCAGGATAGTATTTCTCGCGGAAATCTTTGACCTGGCTCTCAAGCTCCGGTCTCTCTTCGACTCTCTGGTCGATCTTCTTGGTAATGGTGCGAAGCGATCTGAGTTTTGCCTTGATCTCAGGATCATCTGTCATCGTGATCAGATCATCGATAGATTCCGGAACGAGTCCTTTATCTCTTGCTGCCTTGCGCTTTGCGATCTTGTTGGCTGCGGCTGATTTTTCAGGAGACTCGATCGGCTCGCCGTTTCTGGTCATTACCAGAAGTCTGTTGTTGATATCTATATAAGCATCAGGGAAAAATCCCTCGACGATCATCTTCTGGAGATCATCAGCGACTTTGTCTACCGGTCTGCCTGTAAATGCCGCGAGATCGTCGAGCGAGGTGTTGCCTTCGTAGTTGATCTTGGCTTCATAAGCACGTACGCGTCTTCCCAGTCTCGCCCTGTAGATCTTGAGCCCTACGGCTACAAGACCGAGCGCTGCTGCCACGATCCCGTACTGGACGATCGAAGTCGGATCGCCTGCCGAGCCGGCTGCCGCCATTGCGAAGATGGCTGCGCCGACCGCTGCAGCAATGCTTCCCGGCGACTTTCCGAGTCTGATCTTGTTGAGCTTCTTTTCGGTACGGCGGGCTGTGTAGGTCTTTCTGACATTGCCGCCGGAGCTTCTCCTCTGCGAGTTGTTTCTCTGAGCCTGCCTTCTCTGCTGGCCATTCGTCTGCCTTGTCGTGGTAGTCCTCTGGCGGACATTGCCGCTTGAGGATGTGGTCGTAGTGGTCTTGGTCGTCGTGGTACCGTTAGCTGTCCTGGTCGTTGTAGTCTTGGTGACTGTTGTCTCTGGCATGCCGCCGGTCCCGAAAAGTTCGCCGAACACGCCGCCGCTTCCGTCAGCGCCGGTGACCATTTCTCCGAGGTCTCTGAGATCGTTAAGCATATCTGATACGCCGCCTTCAGAGCTGTCTCTGTAGACTCTTACTCCCGCCGGCTGTCCGTCAAAATCAACGGATTCAGAATACATCATGAACGAAATGCTTCTTACGTCCGCAGGAATATCGATCTTGGACTTGAAGTTCTTGGTCTCTCCGTTAGCCCATTCGCCCGTCCTGATGGTAGCGTTGCCTATTTCCTGCCCGTTAGCCTTGTTCAGGATCCTTACTTTAAAAGAAAACCTGTTAAAATCTATGCCTGAGTTGTTGGTGACAGAGAATCTGTAGCTGACCCTGCCGTCTTCGAGACGCTGGGTCTTGGTTGTGCTTTTAGCTGATTCTTTGAAGTCTGTCTCAAACCAGTCAAGCACACGCGCTCTGTATTCAGGACTGTATTCAGTCATGGCTGCCATGGCATGTTTCCTTTCTGTAAATGCATGATTGTAGTATATTTCCGCCCCGGAAGCTCCGAGACCATATACATTCTGTATTATAACATAATTGAAAAAGGTCCGCTACAAGCATAGTGCTGTAAGGACCTTAATACTGTCTGCTTTTATCTTACGGGATCAGTTTTCCTCTTCAGGATCATCGAAGTTGAGGCTGTAGTCGAGAACGACTGACTCGCCGTCTTCTGTTATGGCTGTGATCGTGGTCCCGTCTTCTTCTGTTTCCGTCTCTATGGAGGTAAAGTCATCTCTGCCGCCGACTGTATCCAGTACGGCAAAAATATGATCCTCAACAAGCGCTCTGCCGTTTACCGCAGAGACCGTTCCGTCTTTCATCAGAGCGATGATCGTCCTGTATCCCCCATTACCGTAATCGACGACATAGATGTCGCTGACCTCGCCGCTTTCTTCAAACGGATATACTGCTTCCTCATCGCCTTTGATCTCATTCTTCTTGAGCTCGTCCAGCGGGATGACAGCTACTGTTCCGTCATCATATAAAGTGATCGAATCTATCATGAGAGGAAGACGTTCTCCGAGATCCTCATCGACTCCCTCGATCGTCTTGACGACCGCGCGTGTATCAGCCGGCTGTTCTTCCTCCTGAGCCGCTGTATCCTCAGGAGCGCCCGCATCAGCCGCATCCTCACTGCCGCCGCAGGCGGTCATACTCATCATCAGAACCAGCGCCATGATAAGCGCTGCCAAAACCCCGTAAAGCCTTTTCATCTATCTACCTCTTCATGCAGCCTTCTGTCAGAAAGACATGCTGCCTGTAACACTTTCACTTGCTCCGGAAGATGCCGCAACCCTGCATCTTCAGCACGTGCTGAATTATAACACATCACTGCCGCAGTTCATATGAGCAAATCCAAATATAATTGTGAAATTTTTTTCACAATCAGCAGGCCGGCATTCCGCTTTCCGTCAAAAAAAGACACCCTGCGTATGCAAGGTGTCCTGATTGTTTTCTGATTGCAGCCTGGCTGCAGCAAGACTTAGCCGCCGAGATAAGCCTTTTTGACTTCGTCTGACTTCGCCAGCTCTTCTCCTGTTCCGGAGAGAGTGATCCGGCCGGTCTCTATGACGTAAGCTCTGTCAGCTACCGAGAGTGCCATCTGCGCGTTCTGCTCAACGAGGAGGATCGTCGTGCCCGCCTTGTTGAGGTTCTGGATGATCTCGAAGATCTGGTCTACCAGGATCGGCGCAAGACCCATCGAAGGCTCGTCGAGCATCAGAAGTCTAGGGTCAGACATGAGCGCTCTTCCCATAGCCAGCATCTGCTGCTCGCCGCCTGAGAGGGTTCCGGCGATCTGCCTTGTCCTCTCTTTGAGCCTCGGGAACTGCTCATACACGTACTCAAGGTTGTGAGCGATCCTGTCAGGCTTGGTTACGAATGCGCCCATCTGGAGGTTTTCCTCGACCGTCATGCCCTGGAAGATACGTCTTCCTTCAGGAACATGTGAAATACCTTTGCTTACGATCTTGTGAGCAGGTGTCTTGGCGATCGAGCTCTCAAGGAATTCGATATCGCCCGTCTTGCTTCTGAGAAGTCCGGATATCGTGTGCAGGGTCGTAGACTTGCCTGCTCCGTTGGCTCCGATCAGAGTAACGATCTCGCCTCTGTTTACGTCGAAGGAAATCCCTTTGATCGCGTGGATAGCGCCGTAATAAACATTGATGTCTCTAACAGTTAATACTGTACCCATTACTGCGCCTCCTTTCCGCGTTCGGCACTTGCCTCTACCTGATCCCTGATCGCTTCAGCATCTGCCTTTCCCCTGCCTTTCATTGCTTCAAGGCCTTTCTCTCTGACAGCTTCCATCTCTTTGGCGATCTGTGCGTCGCGGCTTTCAGCTTTCATCTTTTCGACGCCCCTGGCGCTCATGCTTTCGATGAGACCGCCCTCGTCTTTTCTGTCAGACTTGCGCGGACTTTCATTGCCGTCAGGACGCAGTTCGACCTTGCTGGCAACAGTTCCGACCTTGAGTGCCTTTTCGAGGTCTTCTTCGGATTCTTCCGCATCCATCTTGCCTCTGCTCTTTCCGAGATAAGCTTCGATGACCTTAGGGTTGCTCTGGATCTCTGCCGGACTGCCCTTTGCGATCGTACGTCCGTAATTGAGTACGGCGATACCTTCACAGATACCCATGACAAGGCTCATATCGTGCTCGATCAGCAGGATCGCGATCTGGAATCTGTCGCGGATCTCTCTGATCGTATTCATCAGATCAGTTGTCTCTGACGGGTTCATGCCGGCAGCAGGCTCGTCGAGGAGCAGCAGTCTCGGCTTGGTGGCCAGAGCTCTCATGATCTCAAGTCTTCTCTGCGCGCCGTAAGGCAGCGAGCCTGCTCTGTAATCCGCGGTCTTGGTCATTCCGAAGATCTTGAGGTATTTCATTGCTTCCTTGTGGATGCGGTCCTCTTCTCTGCGGTATCTGCGGGTGTGCAGCATACCGTCGATGAGGCCGTAATCCGTGGTATGGTGAAGAGCGACCTTGATGTTTTCCTCTACAGTCAGCTTGTCGAAAAGCCTGATGTTCTGGAAAGTACGGGCCATTCCGGCTCTGTTGATGTCAACAGTATTCATGCCCTTGGTGCTCTTGCCGTTGAAGATGATATCTCCTCTGGTCGGCTCATATACCTTGGTGAGCATGTTGAATATGGTCGTCTTTCCTGCGCCGTTAGGTCCGATCAGACCTGCGATCTCTGTCCTTCCTACTGCGATGCTGAAGCTGTCAACAGCTGTCAGTCCGCCGAAATCGATACCAAGATCCTTTACCTCAAGGATCGGGGTCTTGTCCTTATCTCTTTCCTGAAGGATCGTCTCGCTGACAACAGGGTCGTCCTCTGAGTAGTGCTCTTTGGCGTCTACAAAGACGGCTCTTCCGCCAACGTTGTCGTTGTAATAAATCTCCTGCCTGTTCTCATAGCCATGACCGGTATCGGTGCTGTCTTCAAGCATGATGTCTTTTTTGTCTGCCATCTATGCCGCCTCCTTTCCGGTTTTTGACTTGCCTTTTTTCTTAGGTTTGAACTTGTCTGCCATCATACTTACTCTTGCCTTGATAGTAGGGTTGTATGTGCAGATCATTACGAGGATCAGTACGATAGCGTATGTGAGCATTCTGTAATCAGCAAACTGTCTGAGAGCCTCAGGCAGTACTGTAAGCAGAGCAGCTGCTATCATTCCGCCCCAGATATTTCCGATACCGCCGAGTACTACGAATACCAGGACGAGTACGGATGTGTTGAAGTTGAACTTGATCGGTGCAAGTGTGCTGTAGTTGAGTCCGAACATGCAGCCTGCCATTCCTGCGAGAGCTGCACTGACGACGAATGCCATGAGCTTGTATTTCTTGACATTGAGCCCGATGGACTCGCCTGCGATACGGTTGTCACGGATGGACATGATCGCGCGTCCCTGCTTGGAGTTTTTGAGATTCAGAACGACAAACAGTGTGAATGCCGTAAGCAGCGCAGCCGCGGTGAAGGAAGCCATCTTGGTGACTCCGGTCGCGCCGATCGCTCCTGTGATGATCCTGTCGGCATTCGATACATCATCGATCGTATGATTGAAAGCAAAACGCAGTTTGCCGTTTGCATCGAATCCGAAATACAGGACGTTCATCAGGTTCCTGACGATCTCGCCGAATGCCAGGGTAACTATCGCGAGATAGTCTCCGCGAAGACCCAGGATCGGGATACCGATAATGAATCCGGCGATGCTGGCCATGATCGCTGCCGCGATGATCGCTATGATCAGGATCAGCGGTGTGAAGCTGAGGCTTCTCTCAAGCACTCTGGCAACAAGTATTCCGGTGAAAGCTCCTACTGCCATGAAACCCGCATGTCCAAGGGACAGCTCCCCGGAAATACCTACAACGAGGTTGAGGGAGATCGCGAGCGAAACATAGACGCAGATAGGAACAAACTGTCCCTGCAGATTGTGTCCGATGATTCCAAGCTGAGCGCCGAGCTGCAGCAGGATATATCCGATAATAAGGATGCCGTATGAGATAAGGGCTTCCTTTTTGTATTCACTTCCCTTGACTGCTCCGTCGAGCATTTTTCTGGTGTTCATTTTGATTCTTTTTTCCGCCATGACACACCTACACTTTCTCATTGACCTTCTTGCCGAGCAGTCCTGTTGGCTTGACAAGAAGCACGATGATCAGACATGCAAAAACGATCGCATCTGAGAGCTCCGTTGAGATGTATGCTCTGGAGAAGATCTCGATGATGCCGAGGAGCAGGCCGCCGATCATAGCTCCCGGAATCGATCCGATACCTCCGAATACAGCAGCTGTGAATGCCTTGATACCAGGCATCGCTCCTGTTGTCGGCATGAGTACCGGGTAAGCCGAGCACATCAGTACTCCGGCTACAGCGGCAAGTCCGGAACCGATCGCGAATGTCAGCGAGATGGACTGATTGACATTGATACCCATCAGCTGAGCCGCGCCGTTATCCTCAGAGACCGCGCGCATTGCTTTTCCTGCCTTGGTCTTGCTGACGAAAAGAGTCAGCGCGATCATGATCACGATATTGGCCGCGATAGTAAACATGGATTCAGGCGTGATCGTAAGCTGTCCGCCTGCAGCATGGATCGTATTCATGCCGTCGAAAAGGCTTGTGAATACTCTCGGATTCGCGCCCCAGATCAGGAGAGCGGAATTCTGCAGAAAATACGATACTCCGATAGCTGTGATCAGTACAGCCAGAGATCCTGTTCCTCTCAGCGGTCTGTATGCAAGCCTCTCTATGATGATTCCCAGGAGCGTGCAGGCGACAATCGCTACCAGCAGAGCAAGCCAGCCGTTCATTCCGACGTACATTGTCAGTATGAACGAAACATAGCCTCCGACCATGATGACATCACCATGCGCGAAGTTCAGCATCTTGGATATGCCGTATACCATCGTATATCCAAGCGCGATGATTGCATACACGCTTCCCAGACTGAGGCCTGAGATCAAACTGTTTAAAAAACCCATAATAAATTTCCTTTACAGATCCTGTACCTGCCCAGTCTGCCTGCGCAGGTCCGTTTAACTGTGCCTTCAATAAAAATGGCTATAGGGGTGCTGCATTATAAAGTGCAGCACCCCTTTGTTTACTGTTAACAACTATACTCCCTCAAGTCTACAGTGAAATTACTGCTCAACGTATTTTCCATCCTGGATTACGCAGACCTTAGGTGTCTTGTCAACTTCGCCCTCTGCGTTCCACTGCATCTTATCAGCTGTAAGTCCGCTTACTGAGAAGTCAGCACTTGTGAATACGCCGATCATAGCTTCGCAGATCTCATCCATTGCGGCATCTGTTCCGAGTCCGGTCTTTCCGAATGCATCGTATACAGCATATACGCAGTCATATGCGTCAGCTGCGAACTGGATAGGAGTTTCGCCGTAAGCATCCTCGTAAGCCTTTACGAACTTCTGAACGTTCTCATCTTCTGAGTAAGGTGTGAACGGTGTCAGCAGGAGTACGCCTTCTGCAAGGGATGTATCAAATCCTTCAAGGTCAAGGATTCCGTCCATGCCGTCAACGCCGAAGAATGTAGGAGCATATCCCATCTTGTTGGCCTGAGTCATGATGTTGGAAGCCGGTGTGTAGTAGATTGGCAGGAAGATCAGGTCAACGCCTGCGCTCTTCATGCTGTTCAGCTGTGCTGTGAAGTCAGCGTTAGCGTCATCAGCGAAAGCCTCTACTGCTGCAAGCTGCTTGCCGCCTGCTTCATACTCGCTCTTGAACTTATCAAAGATTCCGGAGGAGTAGTTGTCAGCGTTGTTGTAGATAACGCCTACAGTCTTGTCTGCATAGTTTTCCTTGATGTAGTCTGCGGAAGCGATTCCCTGGTTAGGGTCGGAGAAGCAGAGCTGGAATACATTGTCATTACCCTCTGTTACTGCAGGGCCGGAAGCAGATGGTGTCAGAGCGAAGGTTCTGTTTGCTGCTGCTTCTGCTGCTACTGCTGTACAAGGAGCTGTTGTAACTGATCCGATCATTACCTGCATTCCGTCATCAACGAGCTTGTTATAAGCATTGACTGCCTTCTCAGCGTCGTGCTCATCGTCCTGCATATCCCATACGAGCTGTACGCCGTCAGGATTAGCTGCGTTGATCTCGTCTACTGCGAGCTTAGCTCCGTTATTAACTGCGTTTCCGTAAAGTGCTGCCGGACCTGTGAGAGGGCCGGTGCCGCCGAGGTGCAGTACGTTTTCTCCACCTTCTGCGCTGCCGCTGTCACTTGATCCGCCGCCGCATGCTGTCATAGCGAAGACCATCATTACTGACAGTGCTACGACAAGAAATTTTGTCCAATTCTTTTTCATTTTCTTTTCTCCTTCTAATACCTTGGATAATTATTAGCTGACTGGAGTAATAGTTGATAAGTTGCTTTTGTACATGTGACCTTACATTATGAGAGCCCGCATATCTGCGGGCTCGTAAGTTCAGGTCTCAGAAATGATCTTGTACTTGCATCGCCCTACATAACAAAGCCGTCCTCTAAAAGTCTGCCGACCAGAAGGACGCTGATAATGCTTATGACGATAATGCCTGATGCAAAGTACATACAGATCTCCTTTCATTAAGTACAATGGGATAATAACATTGTGAAGATTGTGTGTCAACACTTTTTGTGCGCCAATACAAAATTTAGTCCGAAAACTGTGTACAGAATACAGAACAAAAGGTGTATGCTCCGTATTATCGCCCAATTATCACAAAAAACAGGCATCCCGCAGAGGGATGCCCGGTATTCAATACATTCTATTGAGGTGTTCCGTCGGAATTGAACAGCGGCAGATACTCAAGGTATGTGATGTCTTTTCTGTCTGCTGCTTCACCTTCAGCGAGAACGGCAAATTTGCCTACTGTCTCTGCGCCTACTGTCTCAACGAGCTGCTCGAGAGCTGCAACCGACTCTCCTGTACTGATAACATCATCTACGATCAGGATCTTCTTGCCGCGGAGAACATCACATTCATCCTTACCCAGGCAAAGCATCTGAACATGACTGGTAGTTATGGATTTTACTGTAACAGTAATCACATCCTGCATGTAGAGCTTTGCACCCTTGCGCGCAACGATGTAAGGCTTGCCTGACTGGCGGGCCATTTCGTAAGTGAGCGGTATGCCTTTTGTCTCTGCCGTCAGCAGTACATCGAATTCCGGTGCCAGTTTGAGGAGCTCTCTTGCGGATGCCTCAGTGATCTCAACATCGTTGAACATAATGAATCCTGCGATATAGAGGTCATCTGTGATCTTGCAGAGAGGAAGGTGTCTCTCAACGCCTGCGATCGTCATCTTGTAATCCATAATAGCCATCCTTTCCGTACCCTTAACTAAAGAACATAGGTATTATAACACTTTATTTCCATGGTGTCATCCTGCACACCACCACATATCTGGCATTCTGAAACTCATACGCGCATGTGCTCAGTACAACGAGTGTGTCATCAACAGACATCTTCTCGTCTGTGACATAGTCGGCTGTTTCAATGACATTGTCTATGTATGCCTGCTTTCCTTGTATATCTTCTTCGTCAAAATTGGTGGTATATACGCTGCTGTCCGAAGGCTGATTGAGGAAGGCGCATATAAGAAGATGATACTTGCCGTCAGGTCTGATCAGTTCAAACTGCGGATGCTCTTTTGCGTACTCCGGATCCTTGAGATTCTTGATAGAGCCGAACATAGAGCCATCCTTCATGTGGTGTCCGTATATAATAGTATTGAACTGTTCAAAAGGCGCTTTGGTGACACAGTCTATGAACAGAGATCCTCCGAGAGCCCAGGTATTGTCGAATCCGACAGTCAGGTAGTAGTCATTGTCCTTTCCCTTGACCACCGGATAATTGATATTGGTGCTCTCATAGTACAGCCAGGCTTCTATATCCGGGTTGACTTCTTTGAGCGCGTCAAAATCGATGTCCCCTGTCCAGCCCTCCGGCTGCGCGAGCTCAGCGATCCTCTTGTATATGTCATTGGTCTGCTTGTAGTCCCTCAGGATCTTGAAGACCTTCCATCCCGACACGACAACGATGCCTGCCAGGCATACTATAATTACGTTTCCGGCCATGCGCCTTATGCCGCTGGTTTTTTTCTTTCCCGCCATCAGTTCTCCTTATTCCGGTATCTCAATTCCCTTATACCTGCGCATAAAATCTAATATCAGAGGAAGCACAGCTTCTGTTCCTCCTTCAGTATCCGACTCTATATTGAACGGAAGCACAGCATCATGCAGTGATTTCCTCAGAAGGAACCATCCCTTCGCTTCCTTTTTACTGCCGCCGGAAGTGACCGGCACTCTGAAATCTGCCCGGACGCCTTCAAAATTAGGTGAAACCAGTTCAAATCCGGACGTCTCTTTTACCCACTTTTCAATGTCTTCCAGCACGGAAGTACCCAGTGAGATCCAATCCTCCGCTGTCAGTATAAATCTGATCTCGGCCGACTCCGCCGGTGACTTCAGCCCTTCGATGAGAGAAGTGATATCCTTTCCCTCCGCCTTGAGCCTTGCCGCATTGATGATGAGCTGTACCGCGAGGAAAGCCCCGTCATCAAGATAGAAATTATCCGCGTAAGCCGCATGTCCCGAAGTCTCGATCGCAAGAAATGCGTTTTCGCCGGCTTCTCTCAGCTCCTTTGCCTTGTTGATGACATTGCGGTAGCCTCTTTTATACCGTAAATGCTTAAGTCCGAGATCTTTCTCAAGGAACTCATGAAGTTCCACAGATGTTAAAGAATCCGTGACGACAGTCCCGCCCGGATAGTCTTCAGCAGCGATGGCTGCAGCAAGGGCTATGATCCTGTTTCTCGCGATCGCTTTGCCGTCAGAGCCAACCGCCGCGATACGGTCCACATCTGTATCAAAAATGATTCCGAGATCTGCTTTATTCTCAGTGACCGCCCTGCAGAGAGACCTTACAGCTTCTCTGTTTTCTGGGTTAGGGCTGTGGTTGGGAAAAGTCCCGTCCGGCTCGAGGAACTGGCTGCCGCTTATATCCGCGCCCATAGGTTCCAGCACCTCTCTGGCAAAGAAGCCGCCGGCTCCGTTGCCTGCGTCGACCACGATATGCATGCCCGACAGTCCTCCCGGCACATCCTTAAGGCCGATAGAGATCATCTGCCGCAGGTAAGCGGCATACATCTGCAGAGCATTTGAATGTCTTTCCTCATAGAACTCGCCAACGAAGTTGTACTTGCTTGCCGTCCTCAGGATACTGGCTATATCTTTGCTGTCAAGTCCGCCTTCTTTTGTGAAAAATTTAAAACCGTTGCGGTTCCACGGCAGATGGCTTGCTGTGATCATGACGGCGCCGTCAAAATCCATCTGCGGCAGCACCGTTGACATGAACATAGCCGGTGTTGACGCAAGTCCTGCATCATAACCTTCTGCTCCGAACATCGCAATGCCCCTGAGCACGCCTTCTTTGAGTGTATCGCCCGAAAGCCTCGGGTCCTGTCCTACGCAGATCCTGAGATCAAAAGGGTTCTTGCCGACTTTGAAGCCAAGCCAGTACGCGAACGCTCCTGCTATCGCGCCTGCTTCCGTCTCAGTCAGGTTGACTTCCTGGCCGGGTATCCCTTCCATAGCGACACCCCGGATATCACTGCCATTCTGCAGTTTCATGAAATCTGTCATGATAATCTCCTTACTTTATATTGTATATCCTGTGCCGAATCCCATCTGTCCGTCTGTACCCTTGTGTCCCCAGTCACCTTACTGTAACGTGCCTGCGAAGCTCTGCCCGCCGCGCATCTCTTCAGCCGGGCGTGTCTAAATAAACAGTTCCAGCACGAAAACTGTAATGCAGCATATGACCGCAACGCCGAGAAGTCTTACTCCGAACCATGCCGCAAGAATACCTGCAGCAAAAGCAGCCGCTCCCGCAAGCGGCGACTGTGTTGTTTCGACGATAGCCGGGAATGTCATGACCGCCAGTGTGACATAAGGAACATAATACAGAAACGACTGAACGAATCTGTTTGAGATCGGTTTCTTCATCACAAGAGACGGTATGACTCGCATACACCATGTCGAGAAGGCCATTATAAAAATGTAAACATAGATATACAGGTCACTCTTCATTGTTGTCTGCATCCGTTCTCGGAGCTATGACCGCAAATACCGCGGAAATCAGAAGCGTCAGCATGATCGTCCTGTTGCCCGAAGACATTCCGGATATCAGCGGCGCGTGGGTCGCTGCGTATGAACACAGAAAGCTTACTGCTACAGCTACACCTATCATGCGGTCTTTTCTGGCCGGAGGGATGATCACGGCAAGGAACATACCGAAGATCGCTACGCTGAGCGCGCTGACGATCTCTGCCGGAAGCGCAGTCCCGGTAATGATCCCCGCAGATGTCCCGATCGCCCACATAGGCACCGCCGCTGTCCACGCTCCGAATCCGTAATACGGCGAAGGGATCCCCGGACGCGCTATGGTGATTCCGAAGATCTCATCTGTGATGGTCGTTCCGACAGCTACACGCCTGCCGAGGGAAGT
>ONHU01000099.1 GCA_900317675.1 uncultured Eubacteriales bacterium | reverse complement strand
GGCTCTCGTAGACTCCGCTCCAGCAGCAGTTAAGGAGAACGTTGAGGCAGCTGAGGCTAACGCTCTGAAGGAAGCTCTCGAGGCTGTAGGCGCTGTAGTTGAACTTCAGTAAGTAACGATTATTGATCGCTCGCCAGCCGGCGAGCCACCTCGCACCGCATCAGCGGGCAGCGGGGAACGATTACTTCCCGACTTACCAGATAAGAAAGGGAAAAAGAAAAATTGGGCTATGAGATATTAGTCCGAACCACGCAATAAAAATGGGCCCCGTCACCGAGGCTCATTTCGTGCGTTTTGAGGCTCCGAAAATCGCCAAAAAACGACGAAAAATTAAAAGAAAATTTTGCATTTTTGCAAAAACAATAAGTCAACTGCCGCCTGCCGTCCGGCAGCCGGCAATTTCAAAACGATTAACAAGGAGTGAAACACATGCCGCATCCAATAAAAGTTGGTAGAAAAGAGCGTATGACTTTCGCGAAGATCCATGAGGTCTGCGAGATGCCTAACCTTATCGACGTTCAGACAAAGTCATACAAGTGGTTCATGGAAGAGGGACTCAGCGAAGTTCTTGAGGATGTATCGCCGATCCGCGATACTACCAACACCCTCAGCCTTGAGTTTGCGGATTATCATTTCTCTGATACTCCTAAGTATGACCAGGAAGAGTGCAAGGAAAGAGACGCAACCTATGCGACTTCCCTTACAGTAAAGGTCAGACTGATCAACCGCGAGACCGGCGAGATCAAGGAACAGGATGTCTTCATGGGAGATTTCCCTCTCATGACAGAGAAAGGTACATTCGTGTACAACGGAGCGGAAAGAGCTATCGTTACTCAGATGGTTCGTTCACCTGGACCATATTTTGACGCTTCAACTGACAAATCCAACCAGAAGCTGTTCAGCTCCCAGGTCATCCCTAACAGAGGCGCATGGCTTGAGTATGAAACAGACTCCCAGGGCATCCTGTATGTAAGAGTCGACAGAACCAGAAAGCAGCCTCTTACTTCATTCCTCAGAGCACTTGGAATCATCGATCCTGATGCTCTCGCTCTCAGCAGCAATGAGGACATCATCGCTATTTTCGGCGAGGATGAGAGACTGATGAAGACTCTTGAAAAGGATACCACCAGAAACAGCGCGGAAGGACTCAGAGAACTGTACAGAAGACTCAGACCTGGAGAACCTCCTACAGTTGAGAACGCAAGATCCATGCTGATGGCTCTTCTCTTTGACGAGAGAAGATACGACCTGGCCAAGGTCGGCAGATTCAAATACAACCGCAAACTCGGTCTCCACAACAGACTTGTCGAGGCTGTCGCAGCTGACGATATAATCGATCCTAATACAGGCGAAGTCCTCGTAGAAAAGGATCAGGAGATCTCGCGCAGCATGGCTATGGTCATCGAAGACGCCGGTGTTGAATCTGTATATGTATACAGCAAGAACGAGGGACATGAAGGGGTCATCACCAAGGTCATCGGAAACAATTTCGTAGATCCTTCCAAGTACGTCGACATCGACCTGACTCCGTACAAGCTTTCCGAGAAGGTATTCTATCCTGTTCTTATGGACATCATCGAGCAGGCAGACGGTGATGAGGACAAGCTCAAGGCTGCTATAGCCAACAGAAGAAAAGAGCTCAGCCCTAAGCACATCATCCTTGAGGATATCATCGCTTCTGTAAGCTATTTCCTCAACCTCAACTGCGGTATCGGAGACATCGATGATATCGACCATCTGAGCAACAGAAGACTCAAGACAGTCGGCGAGCTTCTGCAGAACCAGTGCAGGATCGGATTTGCAAGAATGGAGAAGACGATCAGAGAGAGAATGACTACTGAGAACTCTACTCCGCAGCAGCTGATCAATATCAGACCTGTCACAGCAGCAATCAAGGAGTTCTTCGGATCTTCACAGCTGTCACAGTTTATGGACCAGAACAACCCTCTTGCTGAGCTCACTCACAAGAGAAGACTCTCTGCTCTCGGACCTGGCGGTCTTTCAAGAGAAAGAGCCGGAATGGAAGTCAGAGACGTACACTACTCACACTACGGCAGGATGTGCCCTATCGAGACACCTGAAGGACCTAACATCGGTCTGATCGGTTCTCTCACAACATACGGCATCATCAACGAGTACGGTTTTATCGAGACTCCATACCGCAAGGTAGACAAGGAGACCGGAGTAGTAACCAACGAAGTACAGTATCTCGCAGCTGCAGACGAAGATCTTATGATCGTCGCTCAGGCCAACGAGCCGCTTGATGAAGAAGGACACTTCCTCAACAACAAGGTAGCTGTAAGAGGTATCAAGGGTGAGATCACCATGGTATCGAAGAGCGATGTCGATTACATGGACGTTTCGCCTAAGCAGGTAGTTTCTGTCGCTACAGCAATGATCCCGTTCCTTGAGAACGACGACGCTAACCGTGCGCTGATGGGATCCAACATGCAGAGACAGGCAGTTCCTCTGCTCGTTACTGAGGCTCCTTATGTAGGAACCGGTATCGAGTACAAGGCAGCATGCGACTCAGGAGCAGTAGTACTCTGCAAGAACGCAGGTACAGTATCTTATGTCGATGCCAACAAAGTCAGAGTCACAAGAGATGACAACGGCATGGTAGACGAGTACAAGATGCTCAAATTCAAGCGCTCCAACCAGGGCACATGCATCAACCAGAGACCGATCGTCAGCTATGGCGAACATCTTGAGGCAGGCGAGGTCGTCGCAGACGGACCGTCCACTAACCTCGGCGAGATCTCTCTGGGCAAGAACCTTCTCATCGGCTTCATGACATGGGAAGGATACAACTACGAGGATGCTATCATCCTCAACGAAAGACTCCTCATGGACGACGTACTCACATCGCTTCACATCGAGAAGCATGAGTGCGAGGCAAGAGACACAAAGCTCGGACCTGAAGAGATCACAAGAGATATCCCTAACCTCCCTGGCGAGATGCTCAAGGAGCTTGACGAAGAAGGTATCGTCAGGATCGGAGCAGAGGTCAAGTCCAACGACATTCTTGTCGGAAAGCTCACGCCGAAGAGCGAGACAGACCTCACACCGGAAGCAAGGATGCTCCGCGCGATCTTTGGCGAGAAGTCCAAGGAAGTAAGAGATACATCCCTCAAGCTGCCTCACGGCGAAGAGGGTATCGTAATAGACGTAAGAGTCTTCGACAAGACCAACAGCACAGAGCTGCCTCCTGGAGTCAACAAGATCGTCAGAGTCTATGTTGCTACCAAGAGAAAGATCAATGTCGGAGACAAGATGGCCGGACGTCACGGCAACAAGGGCGTTATTTCAAGGATCCTTCCACAGGAGGATATGCCGTTCAAGGAAGACGGTGAACCGCTGCAGGTAATGCTCAACCCTCTGGGCGTACCTTCACGTATGAACGTCGGACAGGTACTCGAGGTACATCTCGGTCTTGCTGCAAAGTCAAAAGGCTGGTACATCTCGACACCGGTATTCGATGGCGCGAGCGAGAAGGACGTAATCAACATGCTCAAGGAAGAGGGCTATTCCGAGACAGGAAAGCTCAGACTCAGAGACGGACGTACAGGCGAGTACTTTGACAGCCCTGTAACAGTAGGCTACATGTACATGCTCAAGCTCCACCATCTGGTAGATGATAAGATCCATGCAAGATCGATCGGACCTTATTCCCTCGTAACTCAGCAGCCTCTCGGAGGAAAGGCTCAGTTCGGCGGACAGAGGTTCGGAGAGATGGAAGTATGGGCGCTCGAAGCTTACGGCGCTGCATACACTCTGCAGGAGATCCTCACAGTCAAGTCCGACGATATCATCGGCAGGACCAAGACATACGAATCGATCATCAACGGAGTCAACATTCCTGAGCCGGGTATCCCTGAATCATTCAAGGTACTCATCAAAGAGCTGCAGTCACTCGCTCTGGACATCAAGACCAAGGCCGGTGATGACAGCGAGATCAAGATCAGAGAGACCTCTGAGTATGACGGCGCTCTGACACTTGACAGAATGCTCAGCGAGACCGACAGGAAAGCTGAGAAAGAAAAGAGAGAACATGAGCAGGACAGAGTCGCTGAAGAGGAAGCTGCCCGCATCAAATCTGAAGAGGAGGACGATGATGTCCTGTCTGATGACGAGATCAGCGGACTCTCGGCATTCCTCGAAAGCATGGCATCGGCAGCAGCTGAAGAGCCTGACATGGACCTCACAGAAGCAGTTGAAATGGAAAGTCTCGACGAACTTGCGGAAGCAGAAGCAGATGAGTCTTTCGATGAAGAAGAGTAGGAAAGGGGAGGAAATATTATGATGACAGATAACAATCAGGATCTGAGAAATATTGAGTCCCTTCAGATCAGACTTGCAAGCACTGAGGAGATGCTGAGCTGGTCGCACGGCGAGGTAACCAAGCCTGAGACCATCAACTACAGATCCCTCAAGCCTGAGTTTGACGGACTCTTCTGCGAAAGAATCTTCGGACCTACAAAGGACTGGGTCTGCGGATGCGGCAAATACAACAAGATCCGCTACAAGGGACTGGTTTGTCCATACTGCGGTGTTGAAGTCACCAAAGCTAAAGTAAGAAGAGAGAGAATGGGCCACATCCAGCTCGTTTCTCCTGTCTCACATATCTGGTACTTCAAAGGCATCCCTTCAAGGATCGGTCTTGTTCTCGACATGACACCTAAGGATCTGGAAAAAGTTCTGTACTTCGCTTCATACGTAGTCACAGATCCGGGAGATACACCATTCCAGTACAAGCAGGTAATCGAAGAGGACGAATACAACGAAGCACGCGAGATCTACGGCAAGTCATTCCAGGCAGGAATGGGCGCTGAGGCTATCAAAAAGCTGCTCTGCGATATCGACGTAGATCAGATGGCAACAGACCTCAGAGAACAGATGATGACAGCCAGCGGTCAGAAAAAGATCAGACTCGTCAAGATCCTCGAGGTCATCGAGGCATTCAAGCAGTCCGGAAACAGACCTGAGTGGATGATCCTCGACGTTATTCCGGTAATTCCGCCGGAACTCAGACCGATGGTACAGCTCGACGGAGGCAGATTCGCAACATCCGACCTCAACGACCTGTACAGAAGAGTAATCAACAGAAACAACAGACTTAAGAAGCTGGGCGAGCTCGGAGCTCCTGACATCATCATCCGCAACGAGAAGAGAATGCTTCAGGAATCCGTCGATGCTCTGATCGACAACGGCAGAAGAGGCAGACCTGTACAGGGTGCCGGCGGCCGTAAGCTCAAATCCCTCTCCGATATGCTCAAGGGTAAGCAGGGAAGATTCCGTCAGAACCTCCTCGGTAAGAGAGTAGACTTCTCCGGACGTTCCGTAATCGTAGTAGGTCCGGACCTGAAGTTCTATCAGTGCGGACTTCCTAAGACAATGGCTCTTGAACTCTTCAAGCCTTTCATCATGAGAGAGCTGACAGAAAGAGAGATCGCTCAGAATACAAAACAGGCCAGACTCATGGTCGA
>ONHU01000161.1 GCA_900317675.1 uncultured Eubacteriales bacterium | reverse complement strand
GTTGTTCTGAAATAGAACTGTGGTCTGTATCCGTTGAAGAACGGTGTGTGGCGTCCGCCTTCCTCTTTCTTCAGTACGTATACCTGGCCCTTGAACTTTGTATGTGGGTGAATTGTACCCGGCTTTGCAAGTACCTGTCCTCTTTCGATCTCTGTTCTCTGTACGCCTCTCAGCAGTGCTCCGATGTTGTCGCCTGTCTCTGCCTGGTCGAGGGTCTTTCTGAACATCTCTACGCCTGTTACTACGACGCTTCTCTTCTCTTCTGTAAGTCCTACGATCTCTACTGTATCACCAGTCTTGAGCATTCCTCTCTCTACTCTGCCTGTTGCTACTGTTCCACGGCCTGTGATCGAGAACACGTCCTCTACCGGCATCAGGAACGGCTGATCGTTTGCTCTCTGTGGTTCAGGGATGTATGTGTCTACTGCTTCCATAAGCTCGAGTACTGCGTCTGCCCACTCACCTGTAGGATCTTCGAGTGCCTTGAGGGCGGATCCTCTGATTACCGGTGTGTCATCGCCAGGGAACTCATACTCGTCGAGGAGCTCTCTGATCTCCATCTCTACGAGGTCGAGGAGTTCTTCGTCATCTACCATGTCACACTTGTTCATGAATACGATGATGTATGGTACGCCTACCTGTCTCGACAGAAGGATGCAGGATTGCTCCGTCCATCTGAGCTGCTCCTGTGATCATGTTCTTTACATAGTCAGCGTGTCCCGGGCAGTCTACGTGTGCGTAGTGTCTGTTTGGTGTTTCATACTCAACGTGTGCTGTCGAGATTGTGATTCCTCTTTCTCTCTCTTCCGGTGCCTTGTCGATCTGATCGAATGCTACGTCGCCGCCAAGTCCGTACTTTCTGTTGAGTACTGATGTGATTGCTGCTGTAAGAGTTGTCTTACCGTGGTCAACGTGGCCGATTGTACCAATGTTGATATGCGGTTTGGTTCTTTCGTATTTCTGCTTAGCCATTTTTATCTCCTTTATAAGTAGAAAATAAATACGTTATGTAATTTGTTTCGTTAGTTTTTATTGATGTACCGGAATTACCTGATCATCTTATCAGCTAATGATTCCGGCAGCTTCTCGAAGTGGTCGAACTGCATGGTATATACGCCTCTGCCCTGTGTCTTCGAACGGAGATCTGTCGCGTATCCGAACATCTCTGAGAGAGGTACATAGCCTCTTACTACGGCTGCGCCGTTCTCGATGTCGGAACCTTCGATCCTTCCGCGCCTTGAGCTTATATCGCCGATGATATCGCCCATATGGTTATCAGGCACGGTGACCTCCACCTTGAAGATAGGCTCGAGCAGCACCGGCTTAGCTTTCATAACAGCCTCTTTGAAGGCCTTTGAGCCTGCAATCTTGAACGCCATTTCCGAGGAGTCGACCTCGTGGAAACTTCCGTCGTAGAGCTCTACGCCCACATCGACAACATTGTACCCGGCAAGCGGTCCTGCCTGCATCGCTTCTTCGATACCGGCCTGTACACTTGGAATGTACTCTTTAGGGATAGCTCCGCCGACAATGGAGTTCTTGAATTCGAATCCTTCGCCCGGCTTTCTCGGATAAAGTTTGATCTTGACGTGTGCGTACTGTCCGCTTCCGCCTGTCTGCTTCGCATGCTTGCAGTCCACATCGGCTGTCGTCGTAACTGTCTCTTTGTAGGAGACCTGCGGTCTGCCGACGTTTGCCTCAACCTTGAATTCTCTCAAGAGACGGTCAACGATGATCTCCAGATGGAGCTCGCCCATTCCGGCGATGATGGTCTGACCCGTTTCAGGATTTGTATAAGTCTTGAACGTAGGGTCTTCCTCAGCCAGCTTGGCAAGCGCGATGCCCATCTTTTCCTGACCGATCTTGGTTTTAGGTTCAATAGCGATCTCAATGACAGGATCAGGGAATTCCATTGACTCGAGCACTATAGGGTGCTTATCGTCGCAGAGCGTGTCGCCCGTTGTCGCAAACTTGAGGCCTACCGCAGCAGCGATGTCTCCCGAATAGACTGTTTCGAGCTCGCTTCTGTGATTGGCGTGCATCTGCAGGATACGTCCGAATCTCTCCTTGCGGTCTTTCGTAGCGTTGTATACGTGCGAGCCCGAATTGAGAGCTCCCGAGTATACCCTGAAGAACGCCAGCTTACCCACGAACGGGTCAGCCATGATCTTGAAAACGAGTGCTGAGAACGGTCCATCGTCACCGGCCGCTCTTTCTTCTTCCTTCTTTGTATAAGGGTTTACGCCCTTGATAGCAGGAATGTCGAGCGGCGACGGCATGTAGTCTACGACTCCGTCGAGCATCAGCTGAACGCCCTTGTTTCTGTAAGCCGAACCGCAGAACACTGGGTACATGTTGCCCTTGATGGTTTCGCGGCGGATAACACGCTTGATGTCTTCTACAGGCATTTCCTCGCCCTCGAGGTACATCATCATGAGATCCTCATCAAATTCAGCTACAGCTTCGAGCAGTCTGTCTCTCCATGCGTTTGCCTCGTCGAGCATATTCTCAGGGATTTCTTTCTCTTCGTATACCTTTCCGAGGTCATCGTCATGATAGAGCTCAGCCTTCATCTTGATCAGGTCGATGATACCGATGAAATCGGCCTCTGACCCGATCGGCAGCTGTACTGCTACACGAAGATCATGCGAGGAACTCCGTATTTCTCGGCCTGTCTCCAGACTGTCTCGCTCTGAGGCTCAACTCCGCCCTTGGCACAAAGCACCATAACGGCTCCGTCGAGAACTCTCAGCGATCTCTCTACCTCGACTGTGAAGTCAACGTGGCCCGGAGTGTCGATGATGTTGATCCTGGTATCCTTCCACTGAGCAGTAGTAGCAGCGGAAGTGATGGTGATTCCGCGTTCCTGTTCCTGTTCCATCCAGTCCATGGTGGCTGCGCCCTCATGGGTCTCACCCAGCTTGTGGGTGCGTCCTGTGTAGAAGAGAATTCTCTCCGTTGTAGTGGTTTTACCGGCATCGATGTGAGCCATGATACCAATGTTACGTGTTTTTTCAAGAGTAAACGCTCTTCCCATTACTCCCTCCTTTCCAACTGCTTAACTTGTGTAATAACTGTTTCTCCAGATTAGAATCTGAAGTGTGCGAATGCCTTGTTGGCCTCTGCCATCTTGTGGGTATCTTCCTTCTTCTTTACGGATGATCCTGTGTTGTTGGCAGCGTCCATGAGCTCGCCTGCGAGTCTGTCGGACATCTTTCTCTCGCCTCTTGCTCTTGTATATCTTGTGAGCCATCTGAGTCCGAGTGTCTGTCTTCTCTCAGGTCTTACTTCGATAGGCACCTGATAGTTCGCACCACCGATTCTTCTTGCTTTTACTTCGAGAACAGGCATGATGTTGTTCATTGCCTTCTCAAATACTTCGAGTGGATCCTCGCCTGTCTTTTCCTTGATTGTATCGAACGCATCGTAGACGATAGTCTGGGCACCGTCGAGCATGATGCTGTTGATCAGCTTGGCAACTACTACGCTGCCGTAGACAGGATCAGGAAGAACCTCTCTCTTAGGTGTGTTACCTTTTCTTGGCACTTCTCTTCCCTCCTTTGGAAAATAAGTCGGTACTCGTTGACTTCTGCACGTTCTTCTTCGGATGACTGATACCGTCACCTTACTCGCACAGCAGCCCCCGCGGCGCTCTTTTATGATAAAAAGAATGCCTTCTGTACTTCTAAGTTGTTAATTATTTTTTACTGAAGGGGCCCAGCCCGACCTTAGGTCTCTTTGCTCCGTACTTGGAACGACCCTGTCCGCGGTTTGCAACGCCGGATGCGTCGAGTGTACCTCTGATGATGTGATATCTTACACCCGGGAGGTCCTTAACTCTGCCGCCTCTTACCAGAACAACGCTGTGCTCCTGCAGATTGTGTCCGATTCCAGGAATGTAAGCAGTAACTTCCATTCCGTTTGTAAGACGGACTCTTGCAACTTTACGAAGAGCTGAGTTCGGCTTCTTAGGTGTGACTGTCTTTACTGCTACGCATACGCCTCTCTTCTGAGGGGAGTTAACGTTGGTAAGTGTCTTATGAAGTGTGTTCATGTTCTTACCGAGTGCAGGAGCTGTCGACTTCTTTACCGAGCTCTGTCTGCCCTGACGTACTAACTGGTTAATTGTAGGCATTCTTTTCTCCTTTCTTCTAGTATTCTTCTTCAAATACACCCTTTCGTAAGGGCGCACTCGAACTTGTATATTTTACTGACAAACTATTGAAATGTCAATGACCTCATTTGTTTTTTCGTCATCATTTTCAGACATTTCATATACTCTTTGGATCAAAATAGCGAAAAGAACCGCATACAAATGCATGCGGTTCTTTTAATTCAATTAATACAGACTATTCGACGATAGCTTCGACGCCGTATACCTTGATCTCTTC
>ONHU01000031.1 GCA_900317675.1 uncultured Eubacteriales bacterium | reverse complement strand
GAAGGTCGTCAGACCCGGACGTTTACATTCCGGTGATCAGAACATGTATCACCTGTACATTCAAGGAACAGATCAATGAAATTTTACAAAGACCATTATGATGTCGTGATCATAGGCGGAGCCATTGCCGGCCTTTCGGCAGCCCTCCAGCTGCAGCAGAAAGGGATCACAGACATACTGATTCTGGAGAAGCACAATCTTCCGGGAGGCCTGGCTACGAGTTATGTCCGCGGAGGCATAGAGATCGAAGCTACGCTGCATGAGATGATGAGTATCGGCACGCCGGAGGATCGTCTCAAGGTAGGAAGATTTTTTGACGAGACCGGAGTTGATATTAACTGGCTCAGAGTTCCGGAAGCATACAGATTCCTCGAACCGTCCAAAGAGATAGACATCACACTGCATGCCGGATTTGAGACCATGGCATCAGAGATCGATGCGCAGTATCCCGGATGGGGACCGAAGGTGCTCAGATTCATGAAGCTGTGCAACACTGTATATGATTCCATGAACATCCTCTCTGTCACACCTATGAGCAAGCCCGCTATGCTTCTTAAGCACCCGGAGTTTGTCAAAACAGCCGGTTATACCGCAAAGGAAGTGATGGACACCTATGAGTTCCCGCAGGATATCGTCGATATCCTGACTCCATACTGGATCTATGTGGGCAATCCGATGAGCACCCTTCCGTTCACGATCTATGCCTTCCTCATGGCAGACTATTTCCGCGGAGGCAGCTATGTTCCCGCCAAATACTCCCATGAAATGAGCATGAAGCTCCAGGCAAAAGCAGAAGAAAACGGAGCTCAGATAGAATTCTGTCAGGAAGTGGAAAAGATCCTGGTAAAAGACGGAAAAGTCACCGGCGTAAGGACGAAGCGCGGAGATGAGATCAACTGCGATTACGTCATCTGCGGAGCATATCCTAACAAGGTCTACACGCAGATGATCGAGCCTCTTTCCGAGGTGCCGGAAGGTGCTGTCAGAATGGTCAACGGCAGGAGGCTTTCCGTAACCACTGTTTCTGTAATGATGGTGCTCGATGATACGCCCGAAAACCTCGGAATCAGTGATTATAACATCTTTTCAGCGGAGACAATGGATACTGACAGAATCTGGGAAGAAAACAAAACAGCAGGTCCGTATGGATACCTGACTTCCATCTGCCTCGATCTTGCCAACCCGGATGCGACCCCTGAGGGAATGTGTCAGTTCTCGATCACCAACCTGCCTCTGGCAGACGGATTCCTGGATCTCAGGGAAGAGGACTATTATGAATTCAAGCACCGGCTTGCGGATCAGATGATATCTGAATATGAAAAGATGACAGGGATCCATATAAAGGATCACATCGTTGAGATCGAGGTCTCAACACCTGTGACGATCGCTCATTATGTCGGCGCCTGGAAAGGCAGTATATACGGATATTCTCACAGCATCGATGACCATGCTGTAGCAAGGCTGCAGATGAAAGAGGATGATCATTTTATCGAAGGCCTTGAATTTGCCGGAGCTCACGCCATCTCCGGAAACGGTATGGGGCCTGCCGTTACCAACGGACGCGCTGCGGCAAAAGCCGTGATCGATTCCGTCAGCGCAAAACAGGCAGCCGCATCCGGAAGCACCGGAAAATCAAGAAAGGGGGCGCGCAAATGAAGATCAAAGGATTTATCAGTGATGTCGGCGGCGCTTCCCGCGTCACAAAAATGAGAAAAGAAATGATCGAAAGCGCCTCACCAGTCCCGCACCCTGAGGATCCGATCAGGAATCTGGCTGACGCTCTTCATCCGGGCAGACAGGAGTTCACAGTTACAGAGATCCGCGACGCATCTCCTACTTCAAAGATCTACAGGTTTTCCCCTGTGAACGGACATGTTCCGGTATTCAGATGCGGACAGTACGCGAATTTCTATCTGAATATAGGAGACAGTGTGCTAACGCGTGCCTACTCAATCTCTTCCGCTCCATTTGAAGCAAGACAGGACGACCCGTTTTTTGAGATAACCGTACGCAGCAACATGCCGTATCTTGTTCCGGACTGGTTTCTTGAACACCTGAAGGTCGGCAGCAGCATCACTGCATCCCTTCCGTTCGGACAGTTCTGTTATGAGCCGCTGCGGGATTCCGGTCATATTATAGGTCTCGCCGGCGGTTCAGGCATTACCCCGTTTCTCTCCATGGCAAAAGAGATCGCTCACGGCACACTCGATATCGATCTGACCGTTCTCTATGGTTCTGTAAACCATACAGACATCGTCTGCGGCGAAGAACTTTCAGAGTGTGAAAGCGCGTGTCCGGAAAAGATCCATATCGTACATATAATGTCAGATGACCCTGACTGGGATGGCGAAAAGGGGTTTATCACTGGTAAGATCATAGAAAAGTACGCAGCAAAGTATGCCGGTCTGAGTCCGGATACAGACATGTCCCAGGGTCCGTCTTTCTTCTTCTGCGGACCGCCGGTAATGTATTTTAAGATTGAAGAAGCAATGAAGGAATTGGGTGTACCGCGGCGCCGGTTCAGACACGATGCCGCAGCGCAGCCCGGGGTCGGTCTGATACCGGGATATCCCGAAGATCAGATCGGAAAGAAATACAGTATCACCGTGATGCGCGGTATACATGAAGAAGTGATACCTGCCGCCGCAGATGAGCCCGTAGCTGTAGCTCTCGAACGCGCAGGCATACCGATCGACACTCACTGCCGCGGAGGCGAGTGCGGTTACTGCAGATCTCAGCTGCTCTCAGGAAACATCTTCGTCTCCCCTCTGAATGACGGAAGGCGTGCGATGGACAAAGAGCTTGGATGGTTTCATGCATGTTCATCCTATCCGGTCTCTGATCTGAAGATCAAGATCCCGATCATCTAGACAAAATAAGATCCTCCGTCATTTTGACGGAGGATCTTTTGATTTGCTTTATCTCTGCGGTCAGAGCATTATTTCTGTCTTCTCTTTGCTTTCAGCGATCATCCTGTTGAGGAATGAAGCCGGCTTACGCATCAGCATTCCGAAGACAGCCGAGCCTGCGAAGAACAGGAAGAGGATTCCCATGCATTTTGCGTATACATGACCGTATGTGCCTGCAATGCACTCTCTCATCGCATCCATAGAATATCTGAAAGGCATCGCAGGATAGAGCACCCTGAACACCTTAGGCAGTACCTCTACCGGATATGTTCCTCCGGATCCTGCGACCTGAAGGACAAGGATGATGACACCTGCCCCGAGTCCTACATTTTCAAGAGAGAAGACAAGAGCGTAGTTGATCATCATGAACACGATCCCGTTCATACACGCCTGAAGCACAAAGAGTATCGGGTGCGGGCACTGTATCCCTATATAGAGAAGATCTCCGACCGATACGATGAGTGCCTGGGCAAGCCCTACAAACAGATACAGCGCATACCTTCCGAAGAAGCATTCGTGCAGCCTGAGGTCAGGCAGATCATCGCGCTTTCTGATATTCGTTTTGATCAGTACTGCAGTCAGCAATGCCCCGACCCATTGGGCCAGTACTGTGTAGAAAGGAGCCATGGCCGAGCCATATTCTCTGACCGGATATATGACCTCTGTCTTCATCTTCACCGGTGATGCAAGATATTCAGCAACTGATGCCTCATCATTCACGAGGACATCGTTGACATCTTTCAGAGACTGATTCCCTGCGATCCTGTTGAACAATTCCGCAAGGGTGCCGATACCGTTTCTGATATAGTTCAGGGTGAGTCCTGTGCTGTTGAGGCTGCCCTCAAGCTCGTCAAGAGCACTGCTGTATCCACTCAGAATACTCTCCAGACCACTCAGATCGCCCTGCATATCCGCAAGAGCGCTCTCTGCGTCAGACATAGAACTGCGCGCCCGGGTAATCACATTATCCAGTTTTTTGCCAAGATCCTCAGCAAGCTGAGAGTCGATCGCGTTCGTCTTTTCTTCGATCTTATCGAGTTTTTCCTGCAGTTCTTTCAGTTCCTGTGACTTCTCATCCCACTTGTCCTGAGTTGTCTTCTTCTGCTCCCTGAGTTTTTCCTGAACGCCTTCAAGCTCGGTCCGGGTATCTCTGAACTGTGCGGCAAGGGCTGTGAAACCCAGATCCGTAAGATGCTTCTCATGCTGCTTGCACGACTGGATCATTTTATCTATCAGAAGGCTGTCATCCGGAAGCTGATCAGCGACATACTTATTGAGATCGGACACACTTTCCGAAGCCTTCGCGATATGTTCTCTGATCGCCTTGTTGTCTTCAATAAGCTGCTGCTTTTCCTTTTCGATCGCGCTGACTGCTTCCTCATCTATTGTCCCTGTATCAGGAAGCGCATCTGATGCGCTGTCGACGATCGCTTCCTGGCTGCCTACAGCTGTCTCGGCATCCTCCAGAAGCTGATCGGAAACACTCATCAGACTCGCGGCAGAATCGGCAAGGCCCTGAGTTGCCCTGAGCATCACTGCTGCATCTTCCAGTCTGGCATTGAGATTGTCCATTTTGGTTCCAAGATCGGCAAAGACCGTCTGCGGATTATATCCCGCAGCATCGGCTACCGAAGCAGCATCAGATACGTATTTCGCGAGAGTCTCGATGAATGCGGCATTGACCTGTTCCTGTACCGCCGTCTTGGCTTTACCGGTTATCTTAGGGGCAATGGCGTTCTTTTTCTCATTTTCATAATAAATGAGTTTCGGATTCTTCAGTTCACCTGTGGCGAAGGATAAGGCATCCATTGTGAAATCTTCAGGGACGATAAGCGCAGCATAATAATCTCCGGAATAGACACCTTCAACTGCGTCATCTGAGTTTTCTACAAATTCCCATCCTATCGCATCGTTGGCCTTGAGAGCTTCTACGATTTTCTCTCCGACATTGATATCAAGACCGAGCACCCGGTCTCCCAGGTCATCATTGGCAACAGCCACTCTGATCCTGCCTGTAGCATCAGATTCATAAGGAGCCCAGTTTGAAAAGATATTGAACCACGCATAGAGACAAGGGACTATGCAAAGACCCATGATGGTAATGATAGCAACGACACTTGACGTGAGTTTGCGGGAATCATGTTTCAGTATATTGAGGATGTTCTTCATTGCTCATCCTCCTCTTCTTCGGCGATCTCTGCAGCGATTTTCTCGGATTCCTCCCTGATCCGGGCCTCTTCTTCGGCGACCCTCATCATGCGTCTCTCAGTGAGCCGGTCTCTTATCCTTTCCTGAAGATCTCTGCCGGATGCATTCGGCAGAAGCTGATCAAGACCGATCTCCCTCTCCGTGACCTCTTCAAGCGTTTTTTTGATTGAATCATCAAGGTATTCTACACTTATCAGATAAACGGAAATAGCAAACATGCAGATGATCCATAATATCAGGAACACTATTTTATTGCTGTCTGTGATCCATATGATGAACCCCAGAATAAACGGAAGCAGGAGCAGAAGTATGACCCCGTACCTGATCCGCTTCTTATTGTTTTCATGCAGTATCTCGCTGCGGCTCAGGAGCTGCGTGTAGAGCTGTTCATACTGCAGGTCTTTTTCTCTGTCAGTCATCTACAGCACCTCCGTTTCTTCGATTTTCTCGCTGACGAACTCGTTGATCCCTATGAAAGGACGGCGGACGACCAGTCCGATCACCATACCAATGACTCCGAATACCAGCAGCTCTGCAAGATAGATCAGCAGATCATGACCGTAAACACCGCAGAGCGCTTCCCTTATAGCATTGATCGCATACGGGAACGGGAAGAATTTATATATCTTGCTGAATATTTCCGGCAGGATCTCAATCGGGTATGATCCGCTTGAGCCTGCGATCTGAACTACCATTACTACAACAACAATAGCTTTTCCTATATCTCCGAACGAAAGTGTGAGCGCGTATATGAGAGTGACGAAGACCATGCTTGTGACAGCAGCGGAAAGGAACATAAGTCCCGGGTGTACAGGAGCGCAGCCCAGAAGGAAAATATCTCCCGCTATTATTACCGCTGCCTGTATCTGTCCCATCAGGAAGAACAGGATCCATCTTCCGAAGAAATACTGGCCTTCTCTGAGTCCCGGGAACTTCTCTCTGTCAGCGTGTGTCTTAAGAATAGAAACAAGGATAACGCCTCCGACCCATATAGCAAGCACGGAGTAGAAAGGAGCCATTGCCGCGCCGTACGACGCAACTGAATAAACTTCTTTGATTTCTACATCTACAAGCGAGGAGAAAAACTTACCGTACAGTTCTGAATCGCCGCCGAGAAGATCTATCAGCATCTCGACCCGCTCATCCTCTGAAGCATTCTCTACTTCATCAATGATCTCGCCTATCCTGTCTGACGCTGAACGGAATACTTTCCGCAGCTGCCCCAGGGTAATGTCCATACTGTCAACGGTATCGCCTGTCGCCGAAAGCACAGGATCGACTCCATCAAGCATATCCGAGATGTTTCCTATGAAAGGTCCGAGCATAGACACCGTCTTGCTCATGCTTTCTATCATGGTTTTGAAGCCGGGTCTGAGAACGGATTTTTCCAGAGTTCTGAGTGTATCGATGGCAGCAAGGATCTCATCCGTCTTGTCAGGAAGATTTTCGATGTTCTCCTGAAGACTCTTTACTGTTTCGATCATAGTGTCAATGGCTCCTCCGACCGTCTCTCCGCTCGGAAGAGTGCTGTCATCAGGGATCATTGTGCGAAGCTGTTCAAGGTCCGCCAGAAGTTCGGCGGTTCTGTCTTTTACCTTCTGCTGCTGCTCCGGAGTCAGAGGATCCTTGCCCTTGATTTCTTTGATAGCCTGTTCAAGTCTGTCCAGTTTCGCATCAATAGAATCAAGTCTTTCTTCTGTCGTCGATGTAAGTGATTCGATCGTTTCCTGCGCGGCCGCAAGATCTTTCCTGGCTTCGTCGATCGACTGCCTGTTTCTGGCTCTTGTGTCAGCAAGGTCGCTTCTCGCGCCGCTGATAGCGCCCTGAACGCTTGAACTGTTTGACATGAAGGATCCTATCGCTCTGTCATATGAATCCAAAGTCGCGCGGAACTGTCTCAGCTTCTCTATCGCGGATTCTGCTGTGTCTCCGCTTTCAAGGTCATCTGAGACTTCCTTGGTCTCATCAAAGATGATGCTGAATACTGTTTCAAGGTATTTTGTGTTTATATTTTCCTGAAGAGTCGCGGCAGCTGTCTCGGTGATCTTGGACGCAACTGCGTTCTTCTTGGTATTCTCATAAAAAGTGAGCGGCTCCCTGTCATCAAGCAGAGCCTGCTCAAAGTGATACATGTTGTATGTAAAATTGTCTTCGAAGATTATCGCAGCATAATACTTCCCGGATACGACTCCGTCGATTGCCTCGTCTGCTGTCCCGGGAAACTGCCATCCGATGCTTGTGCTTTCCTTCAGTTCACCGGATACTTCCTCAGCCATGTTGACATGTGTGCCATCGTCAAGGTCTATGCCGGGGTCGTTTGAAGCTACAGCGATCTTGATATTCCCTGTGTTGACGTAAGGGTTGCCGTTAGCATAAATATTTACCCATGCATAAAGAGCAGGCAGTATGCTTATGGCGACTATGATAGCCATAGCAAAAAACTGCCTTGAAAGCGACTTTACATCATTCGCAAATATCCTGAAAATATCCTTCAATTACAGCTCCGGTTCTGAGGCTTATTTCCGGCCCTGTCGGCGCAGCTGCCGGAGATTTTCTGGTTACTGATTACAGCGTAAATATTATACTCCCGTTCTTTCCAGTTGTAAACTGAACAACGGCCAATTGATAATCCGCCGGTCAAGTGGTACTATTTTTTCAGGTTAACGAAAAAACTGAGAAATGAGGTATGTTTCTATGCTCGAATATGTTGAACGCAAGGGCACTGCCAGCAACAAATGGGATGGTCTGACTGAAACCTTCGGCGCAGACGGCCTTCTGCCCCTGTGGGTCGCTGATATGGATTTCCGTGTAGACAGCCATATCACAGATGCTCTGGCTGATTACATGAAGACAGGCATCTATGGTTATTACAAGATCCCGGATAGTTATTACGATTCTTTCATAGAATGGGAAAAAACTGAGCACGGCTTCAATGTTGAACGTGAATGGATCCGGTACTCGCCGGGTGTCGTCTGCGGATTCAATTTCGCCCTGCAGGTACTGACCGAGCCGGGCGATTCCGTGATCGTCACAACACCGGTCTACTACCCTTTCCTGCACGCTGTGACGAACAATGACCGCAGCCTCGTATGCTCCGAACTGGTCAACCGGGACGGACGCTATTACATTGACTTCGATGATTTTGAAAACAGGATCGTGAGCGAAAATGTAAAAGCATTCATTTTCTGTTCTCCTCACAATCCTGTAAGCCGGGTATGGTCAGCAGAAGAGATCAGCCGTCTTCTGGATATATGCAGAAGACACTCTGTCGCAGTTATCTCCGACGAGATCCACCATGATCTTGTTTTCAGCGGCTCGGTCCATACTCCTACGATGTGTCTGGCGCAGGAAAAAGACCGGATCATAATGCTGACCTCAGCTTCCAAGACGTTCAATATCGCCGCGCTTCGTAATTCTTACGTCGTGATCAGCAATCCTGAAATCAGAGCTGCCTGGGACAGATTTATGACCGGACTCAGGCTGAATATGGGAAATCCTATGGGTTATGTCGCTGCGGAGGCTGCTTACAGACACGGAAGAGAATGGCTGTCTGAGATCAGGGACGTGATCACAGGAAATTATGAATATATACAGACGGAGTTTTCAAAGCATCTTCCGCAAGTAGTCATGACGCCTCTTGAAGCTACATATCTGGCATGGGCAGATTTCAGCTGCTATCTGAAGCCTGAGGAAATACAGCCTTTCATGCAGGACAGATGCAGGCTGGCCTTTGACTATGGCTCATGGTTCGGAGGAGATCAGAGCGGATCCTTCATAAGGATCAATCTCGCCACCTCAAGAGAGAACATCATGGATATGGTCAACAGGATCGTAAATGCGCTCGCATGATCAGGCAGGAGCATAAACAGGCGGTATTTTGCGCAGTGCTTTGTATTTTTTTACAAAATTGTAATTAGTTTTTTATATTTTATTGACAAATTTCTTGCTTAGTTTTATTTTTGGTAGTGTATAAAATATTCTGTATTAACGGGAGGGACAATCAAGATGACAAACATCGAAATGATCCGTGCATTCGGACACGAACAGGTAGCTTACTTCAATAACGAGAAGGCCGGACTCAAAGCGATCATCGCGCTTCACAACACAAATCTCGGTCCCGCTGTAGGCGGATGCCGCCTGTGGCCTTACGAGAGCGAGGAAGCTGCTCTGTTCGACGTGCTTCGTCTGTCACGCGGCATGAGCCACAAAAATGCTGCTGCAGGAATGCCTCTGGGCGGCGCAAAGGGCGTTATTCTCGCGCATCCTTCACAGAAGACTGAAGCTATGTTCGAAGCGTTCGGTGAAGCAGTAAATACATTCATGGGCAAGTATTACACAGCTGAGGACGTCAATACCGACACAAAGGATGCTGAATACATGCTCCGCACCACAGAATACGTAGTAGGCCGTGAAGATGTTTCCGGAGATCCGTCTCCATTCACAGCGATCGGAGTATTTGACGGTATCCGCGCGGTTGCACAGTTCATGAACGGATCTGACAGCCTCGAAGGCATGACAATTGCAGTTCAGGGTCTCGGCAAAGTAGGTATGGACGTTGCTAAGAAGCTCCATGCAGCCGGCGCAAAGCTGATCGTATGCAACAATTCCAATCGTGAAGCAATGAAATATGCAGTTGAAGAACTCGGCGCTGTCGAGGTAGGCAGAGATGAGATCTATGGCGTAGAGTGTGATATCTTCTCGCCATGCGCTCTGGGAGCAGTAGTCAATCCTAAGACGATCCCGCAGTTCAAGTGCAGAGCTATCGCAGGTGCTGCCAACAACGTTATCTACGACGATGCATCCGGCGAAGCACTGAAAGCCCGCGGCATCCTGTATGCTCCTGACTTCATCATCAACGGCGGCGGAGTTATCAATGCCGGACAGGAAGCATTCACAACTTATGACAAGGAAAACGTTCTCAAGCAAGTACACAACATCTACAATGTCGTATACAGAATGCTTGAAGAGTCAAAGGCTACAGGAGTACCTGAAGGCGTGATCGCTACTAATTTCGCAGAAAACCGCATCAGGAACGGTCTTGATGCAGACTGATCTGTCAGATCGATCCTCAAAAGCAGCTAAAAACTGCCTGCTGGCAACAGCAGGCAGTTTTTCTTTTCTCCGGAATGTAATTATAAAGACTTCATTCCGTTATACCTGAAACCGATCATCGTCATATCATCGAATTGTTCAGTTATTCCGATGAAACTGTCTACACCAGCTTTTACAGACTTAAGCAGGTCTTGCTGTGAACTGTATTTGTTTTCATTGAGCACGCCTATCATCCTGTCTGTTCCGAACTGTTCAGACTGTTCATTTGCTGCTTCAGGAACACCATCAGTATAGACAAATATGCAGTCTCCCGGATCAAGGTGGATCTCGTAGGTCATAAACTCCAGCCCTTCCATGCTGCCAAGAGGCAGATTGTGCTTTCTCTTCATGAGAGCGAATTCCCCGCCTCTGCGCTTGATGGCCGGATATTCATGTCCTGCATTCACGCATTCCATAGTTCCTGTCACAAGATCGAATATGCCGATCCATGCTGTAACGAACATATCGGCATCGTTATTGACGCATAGTTCCTCATTCGTCCTTCTCATTACCTCTGCAGGGCCCTTGCCGGTCTCAGCGAGACTCCGGATCGTGGTCTTGGCCCGCATCATAAGAAGCGCCGCAGGGATTCCTTTTCCGGAAACGTCCGCTATCACAAGAGCCAGCTTGTCGACATCCACGAAGAAGAAATCGAAGAAATCTCCGCCGACTTCTCTGGCAGGATCCATCGTGGCATAGATCTCAAATCCTTCATGCCTGAAATCAAAGTTTCGCGGCAGCGCCGAAAGCTGGATCGTCCGCGCCAGTATGAGTTCCTGCTCTATTCTCTGTTCGGCCGCTTTGATATATCCTTTGAGTACGCTTACTGTCTGGTTGATATCGTTGGACAGCGAAGCGAATTCAGAAGAACTGTATACTGATACGGTCTCATCAAGATCTCCTTCAGTGATCTTCCTGAGCGATGTGTTCACACGCGACAGATTCTTTGCGACAATGTTCTCTATCAGCAGCGATACCAGTATATATATGACCGCAAAGACGATAACGTCGTTGAGTATGCTTTCATATGCCTCTCTGTCACGGTCACTGTATATCTCCGTTTCCGGCATCATCATGACAAGGCAGGATCCATCTTCGAGCTTGTCTGTCAGGCAAAGCGTCTTGACATCCTGCACTTTCTCTGTAAAAAACTCCCCTGGCGGGTGTTTGCCGACCAGTTCAAGAACATAATCCGGAGTATTGCCAAAAGAATCCGGACTCGCTCCGGAAATCGATTTGCCCTCGCTGTTTACGATGTAGTATTGCCCATGATGTCCCACATTGTAATGGTAGATAACAAAACTGTCTTCCTCCTGAAGTTCTTTGTTATATGCTTCAGCAATCTCCATCGAGAGAGTCGTCATGTACTCATGGGTAGACTGAAGAGCCGCTGTTGTCTGAATTACATAATCCAGCCCGAAATTCAGAGCAAATACAGCCAGAGTAGCGACAAACAGCCATTTCTGGAATTTACTTGAGATGGATACTTCCTCGTCCGGAGCGCCGCTTATAGGATTGTGCAGTTCGCCGCTGAGAGCCTTGATCGCAAACACCGATGCCGCGATCCCCACACTGTTAAAAAATATCATCGGCACTGTGGATGCATGGACTACATAGTAAGCCATATCCATATTGTCACCGTGCGAAATAAAGATCATATACATGTGGAAGACTTCGATAAATGCTCCCATGCTGAAGGCGTATAATACCGACGGCCGCTTGCCCCGGAATATAAATATATTGAGAAACGCTGCCAGAAATCCTGCCAGACAGGTAGCGATACTGCATGCTACTCTTGTAAATGGAGCGATTCCCCAGTACGTTCCGGCTATATACCGCTCAATGCCGCCTATCAGACCTGCTATGATGCCTGACAGCGGATCAAACAAAAGACCTGCGGACATAGGTCCGAGGTCACGCACATTAAGTACCAGAGTACCGTAATTCACACCGAAATGAGTGGAAAGAATGGAAAGGAATCCATAGAAAATCCCGATGGCGACCCTCATCCTGATCGTCAGCTCTCTGTCTTTCAGCCCTTTCCACATCAGCACATTGACTGCTACGTAGATCAGGGTCAGCATTGTCATTGGGACTATAACTTTCAGCACCGCAGCTCTCCTTCTTTATTCAAAATATTATAACAAAAAAGAGGACAGAGCCTCAATTGGTTCTGTCCTTTTGTCTGCATTATTCTGATACGGAAATCAGCCGAGAAGCTTGTCAGAGAACTTAGCTTTGATAGCCTTCTTAGCAGGGATCTGCATCTCTTCGCCAGTCTGAGGGTTGCGGCCTGTTCTGGCAGCCTGCTCTTTTACCTCTACCTTAACAACGCCAGGGATAACGATTTTGTCGCCAGCCTTCATAGCGTCTGCGATTACTTCATGATAAGCGTCAACTGCAGCTGCAGCATCCTTCTTTGAGAAACCAGTCTTCTCAGCATACTTTTCGATAAATTCAGCTTTTGTCATTTTTTCTTCTCCTTTAACTAATTATATTTTTAATATTCAGTTGTCATTTGTACACTGCCGGAACCAATTCTTCCCGGCACCCGCATAGTATACGCCATTTTCCGAAGAAAATCTACTATTTTCTTTATCTCTGCCGGCTGCATCAGCCTATCAGATGTATATCTCCTATGACTGGCAGCGGATCCATACTCCAGGTGACTGCGCGGTAAACACCGATACACCAGAGCACAAGCACGGCAAATGAAACGATTCCTGATGCCACCGAACCTACGATCGGGATCACGTTCAGTGCTCCTCCGACGATTCCAAGCACATTGATAACAAGCGCCTGATTGAGGTGATGGCTTGTAAAACTGTCCGTCTTGTCGCGGATCACGAGCGCAACGATGAACCCTATCCATGTGAGATAAGAGATAACTGCTGCAGCGTTTGATTTGTTGTTCATATAAATGACCTCCTATATTGGTGTTCCTACTTCAATAAGATTCCCATCCGGATCATAAAACCTGATCACCTTCTGTCCCCAGGTGTGCGTCATAAGTCTGTTGACATAGACCGTATCCGGATACAACTCTTCAAGTTTCTTTGCAAAGCTTTCTATATCACTTTCTTCAAAATAAAGTTCAGCAGCATTGTTTTCGAACTTTACTTCCCGTCCTGTAAAACGTTCCCATATGGATCTGTCCTGCAGGACAAGCCCCTCAGTGAGTATCATATTACCATCGTTGTCCACAAGCCTATTAAGGCCGAACAGATCGTGATAGAACTGTCTGGATCTCTCTATGTCATCTGTAACGATCAGGAAATTTCTTAATCTCATTCTATGCTTCCTTATTGTTTCCGTCAGGCTTCACGCCATCCTTCCGGACAGATCTGACGGCAGCCTTCTCACGCATCGACAGCACAAACCAGACACAGGCGATCACTGTATCGCCCCATGCCAAAACTCCTGACCCCCGGGTCAGAAACGCAGCAGCGGCTAATACTATAAAAATGATGCTGCATATCATATATGCTTTAGCTCTGCCATTCATTGCTGTCTTCTCACTTTCAAGCTGATCCTGATGGAACTGTCTACTGCTTTCATACTTTATCACTACTCCGGACTATAGTAAAGAAATACCTTCATATGACCCGGATCATTCCCAGTATCCGGCCGGAAGGTCAGCCTCCAGGCGGAGACTGTAATCTTCCGGGATCCTTCTGCCCCCAATCGTATAACTGCGTGACTGAGGCTCTCTCTTGACTGACAGGATCACGTCAGCAGATCCGTCAGCGTACGGGCTGATGTCATCGATCGGAAAGCCGTAGGGAAACCAGATCAGAGCGTGCAGCAGCTTCACAGGCTGATTCCAGCCTGTCGGAATCACATCAAAGGTAAAAACGTCTTTGTCTTTGCGGCTATCTGACTTCTCAGACAGACTGTAACATATCCTGTATCTGTGATGGCCGCCTGTCAGCAGCTCCGGGTCCCTGATCAAAACACTCTTTCCGTCGCTTCTTCTTACAGTTTTTGCTCTCTCCCCGTTTACGGTCAGATCTTTTATCACGGAGGACCCGCCGGGAAGAGCGAATTCGGCTGTCCTGATAGACTCCGGGATATCGACTGATATATACGTCTCCACTTCCAGTGTGCGGTCTTTGCTGACAGCTACCCTCATATCAAGACCGGTCACTTCATACTCCGATCCGGTATATGAAGGCTCCGCTCCCGCCTTGATGATCATTACTATGATCACAATAAGGATCAGGATCATCAAAAACACAGTCAGTCCACGTCTTCTTCCGGTGTTATTCATATGTTTCATCCGTGCGTATTCCCATCAGAAAAGAATGATTGCCTCCGAAGCCGAAGATCCAGTGCTTTCATAAGTTGAAATATTATGAAGATGTTATCATTTTTATCTGTCTAGTGTAAATGCCTTCAGACAAACAGGGTAACGGTTGCTGCCGCTACGAGAAACTGGCATATCACATTGGATATCTCTATGACCCAATGGACCTTCGGATCTTTCAGATCAGCTTTGATTCCTATCCCGCACAGCATAACAAACAGAAGGATCGCCAGTGCGTACATTATGACCGGTAATGTCATGCCTTTGCGTGCTGACAGTGTGATAAGTGAGGCATACAGAAGGAGATATCCGACTGCGCCGGTCAGGACAGCGACCGAGTTGATCTTTCCGGTCTTTGTATAAACATAGATGAGAAACAGTATGATGACAGCTGCCAAAGCGCATACCACCGCCCCGTTCAGGCTCATCACATATTTCAGCAGCATAAGACCCGACATAAGGATGCCGGTGTTCACGCAGAAGACCAGACTTACAGGCATGACAAACTGAATGATACCCAGACCGACAATGACCTTTCCTGTCGGGATGATGAAGCCGAAGAAGATCGACATAATCGCACCTATAAGGAGGATCGTGTTATATGGTCTTCCCATAGCGGCACTTGTATTTCTGATTATCGTGATTATCGTTATGCTGTACAGGATCGGATTGACGTAATCAAGCAATCCAAGCGGGACAGAGAACTTGCTGAATTTCTTTTCTTTCATATTACAGCCTCATACAAAAGTGGCTTCGGTTCATTTTTCGATAGTATAACATATGACGATACAGTCGCCGTCCGCAAATCAGGATCTGCACAATTAACTGAAAAAACGCGACTTACAGCTGTCTGTAAATCGCGTCATTCGTTATGATACTATCCCTTCTACTCGGTCTTTTTGTCTTCTTCCGGCTGTTCTTCGTCTTTCTTGTCATCTTCGGACTTTTTGCCGGCCTTTGCGGAAAGCGCAAAGAAAGCAAATGCAAGTACAAAGTCTCCATATGCCATGGTCCTCGATACAGCACCGGTCATAAGCATAGTGATCCCTATTGCAAGAAATACTATTCCCAATATCAGATAAGTTCTGTTCTTCATTCTCATCTCCCCTATGAATCATCACAACAACTGTTTTCCTCTAGTACAGCTTAGCTCCTGCAGGGATCCTGTCGTCTACGAGCAGGAGGTTGAGCATCTCCTCGCCGTCATACTCGTTGACCGCGCTGATCAGCATTCCGTTGGAGTACTCTCCCATCATCTTTCTCGGAGGAAGGTTCACGATCGCGATCGCAGTCTTTCCAACGAGTTCAGAAGGATCGTAGTACTTCTTGATGCCGCTCAGGATGACTCTGTCCTCTCCGGATCCGTCGTTCAGGACAAACTTCAGCAGCTTATCGGACTTCTTCACTTCCTCGCAGGATTTGATCTTCACTGCTCTGAAATCCGACTTGCTGAAGGTGTCGAAGTCGACTTCCTCTTCGAAGAGC